>CAKZYZ010000196.1 GCA_937885075.1 uncultured bacterium
CGCAGTGTGCCGGAACAGGAAGCACAGAAGCAGTACCGTCGGAGAGTCGGGACCTGAGCTGGCGAGCAACAACAAAGTGAGTACTGTGGGCGTGACTCTTCCCGACACGATGCTCTTCCGATCTTTGGTGGTGTTTGTAGTATTTTTTTTTTTTAATGATACGGCGACCACCGAGATCTACACTCTTTCCCTACACGACGCTCTTCCGATCTTGGAGCGGTATTGGTAATAGCATTTAAAAGCCCCACATCGAAGAAGTATTGCTTAAAGCGATTTTCTCTGGCGAAACCGGCAAGCGGGGTTTCAGCTTTTTCCACAATAGAAGTTCGCAAAATAAGCCGAGCCTTTTCCAACCAATCCAGCGGGGAAGAAAGGCGATTATAACCCCGCATACCGGGAAGAGCATCTTTAAAACGAAATTTTCGAGCAGTACCGTTCTGGGTACGCGCCAGTTGCAATGCCACATTGCGCCAAAGGCGTTCAATATGCAGAGCATTGGTTTTACCGGAGTGTTTCGCAATATCCGCCATATAAGCATCCAGAAGATCCCGCTGGGCGCGTCGCGCAAGTTTCATGGCTTCATACTGGTTATTAATATTTCTACGGTAGGTATTGATTATCTCGGGCAGACCGCCTATAACAAGATAATTCTTCCAGAATTCCCACAACTGTTCATGCGCTATTTGAGGCAGTGGTTTACAAAGATTCTCCCCCCGTAACAATTCAACCAAACGGGATTTGCCAATTCCCGCCAGAAACTCACCGAAACTCAACGGATATAGATTTAAAATAGTAATTTTTCCCACGGGGAAAGAATCCGCAGAGAGGTTGACCCCAATTAAGGAACCGGCCCCGCATAATGCCAATTCCGGCATCTGTTCATAAAAATACTTGAGTGAGGTCAGCGCCCGGGGACATTGCTGAATTTCATCAAAAATAATCAGGTCCCGGGTCTGGTCTATAGAGCAATCCAGAAAAAATTGTAATTCATTGATTATTCGGCCGGGGGAAAGATTCTCCTGGAATAGCGCACAGAGGCGTTCATCACTCTCGAAATTCACATAATGACAACGGGAAAATTCTTTTTTACCGAATTCCTCCAGAATATATGTTTTTCCTACCTGCCGAGCACCGTGGAGAATCAGGGGCTTTCGTGCCCGGCTGGTTTTCCATGATTTCAATTCTTTGATGATTTTACGCTTCATAATATTACAATATATCTATGGTGGTATTTTTTGCAAGGACTTTTTGCGATTTTATGGTATTTTTTGCAAGGACTTTTTGCGATTTATGGTATTTTTTGCAAGGACTTTTTGCGATTTATGAACAAATTCATAGGAATATGGTTCATGTTGGGGAGTAATATTACAGGGATTTATTAGGGCAAACTTTAGCATGTGCTTTGGTACATAAATCCACAAAAATTATATTGACCTGGATATAACTATGGTTATATCAACACAGTGGTCTGCTCCAGCATTACATCCAATCTGAATATTGCTGATGCCCCGGGGAATGTTCGCCTGCCCTCCCGTGTCTCCGGTCTTCGTAAACCATCAGTTGTGAATGTATCCCAACTGGTTACTGTTGACAAAAAATTCCTCTTTAAAAAAGTAAACACGCTTGGAGATAAAATCATGCTCCGGATTGATGAGGGGATTAGACTTGTCCTTAAACTCTGATTCCGAGGTCAGCAACCGCGGCTACAATCACTGCCCATCGAAGTGACGCGGAGATCCCGCCTATCGGCGGGATTCCCGGTCTATTACCCCATTCCCCATGAGTGGTTGTCCCCCACTGCCTACTCCCTACTCCCTACTGCCCATCAGAATCTCTTGAGAAACTCTGCGGCCAGCTCCCGGGAGCGAGCGTTGATCGCTACTTCGTCGATCCCGATCACCTGCTTATCCTTCATCAGGATCTTGCCGTTGACAACCGTCGCGTTAACGGCGGTCTCGCAGATGCCGAAGAGGAAATGGCCGAGGAAGTTTGCTCCGCTCATCGGAGTGGGCGGGAGGTAATCGACTACAATGACATCTCCAGCAGCACCCGGTTTTAATACTCCTACTTCCTGCCCGAAGAGGCGTGAAGCGATCTTTGGGTTGTTATTGAGAAGCATCTCACAGGACTCACAGAAGGCAACCCGGGGATCCATCTTGGAGAGATGCTGGAGGATATTGACCAGCTGGACCTCTTTGCACATATTGGAGGTCATCGCGTCCGTTCCCAGACCGACCTGGATACCTTTCTCCATCATCTCCAAAACCGGGGCTACGCCGACCGCGTTATTCATGTTCGATTCCGGGTTATGGACCGCGGCGGTACCGGTCTCCTTCAGGATATCCATCTCCCGGTCGTTAATATGAATGCAGTGAATGGCCAGGCTCTTCGGACCCAGGGTTCCCTTCTCATTCAACCGCTCCAGGACCCGCATCCCATACTTCTCCACACTGTCCTCTTCATCGGAAGCAGCCTCGGCCACATGGATATGAAAGCCCACTCCAAGTTTATCCGCTTCCGCTACCGCTAAATCCAGAGTATCATTATTTACGGTGAAGGCGGCATGGAGAGCGAACATCCCGGTTATCATCTTCTGTTCGGCCGGAGATGATGCCTGGACTTCCTTGATGAATCGGACATTCTCTTCAATCCCCTCCGCCCCTTTTTCGAAGCGATCGGATATGCCGAGGGAGAAGGAAGAACGAATTCCCAGCTCCCGGGCCGCCCGGGCCAGCTGATCAAGGCTACCCAATTGATATCCCTGGCTCTCATGGTGATCGATGATCGTGGTAACACCTTTTTTAATACAGTCGATCATGGGGACCAGCGCGCTATAGTAGAGATCTTCCTTCTCCAGGACATTGTCCAGCGGCCACCACATCCGTTCCAGGATCTCCACGAAAGTATAGGGCGGCGGATCGTGCGGAGCCAGACCTCGGGCAAAGGTACTGTAGAGATGGTGATGAGTGTTGATAAAACCGGGCATGATCAGCCTGCCCTCGGCATCCAGATATTCCGCGTCCGGAGATGATTCCCGGATCTCCCGGTCGGAACCGACCGACTCGATTATCCCATCCCGGATCAGCACAGCTGAATCCGACATAAGTTCATTATCATCCCCCAGCGTGATAACCACGCCATTTCCAACAATCAAATCTTTACTCATTTTACATTATCTCCCTTTGGTCGCTAATTTAGTTTTGACCAATTGCATTATAATTCTATTGAAACATTATCTAAAGATACTTCACCCCTTTCATTCTCGGTAAATTAAACAACACCAGACTAAATAAGGTCAAGTCCTGATTTAAGCTGTAACTTTTTCTCGTTGCGACACCCCGACCTCGGCCCCTTTTATGGCAGGACCATTACAGGCAAGACTATTGTCCCCCTACCTCTCCCCCATTTTTATGACAGGACCATTGCAGACAGGACTATTAGCCTCGCCTCGGACTTTATTTTTTTCTGTAAATAGTCCTGACTGCAATCGTCCTGTCAAAATTTCTTTCTGCTGTCAATGGTCCTGACTGCAATCGTCCTGCTGAATCTCTTTCTGCTATTCCCGAATCCCCACCCGACTTACTCCGGCAAATTCTTTAGGACTTCCTTAATGGTCGGCGCCATGACTGACTCCGGGGCTAGAGAAAGTACTGCCTGGAGATGCTTCCGGGCTAAATCATATTTCTTCTCTCCCGCGTATAACTGCCCCAGGCTGAGGTGAGCTGCCGCGAAATCTGAATCATTCCGGACCGCCCGGAGGTAATATTTTTCCGCCTGTGGAAGATCACCCTTCTCCTGGTAGGCCATGCCGAGAAGATGCGGATATTCCGGTTTAAGCGGATTCCGCCTGACCTTCTCAATCAAAACCGGGATTAACTCGGTAAATACCCCCTGGTCCCGGGATATATTCTTTATCACCGCGTAAAGACTCAGGTAATCTATCCCCGCTCCAAGATAATCCTCCACACCTGATATCATCCTGACCAGAAAGTCTTTCTGCTCCCCCGGGTTCCCCCAGTTAACATCCCCCGGTCTGATGATAAGGGCCTGACGATAGAGCCTCTCTGCTCCAGTCAGATCATCTTCCCGGGCTTTCAATATACCCAATCTCAGCATGGCACGGAGATAACCGGGATCATACTCCAGGGCCTCGGTAAGCATTGCTTCGGCGAGTTCCGGGTGATTGGTTCTATCGTAGGCCAGGGCCAAATCGGTGAGGATCTGCGGGTTCTCGCTATCTCTCTTCCGGGCCGCTAAATAGTACTCCAGAGCCCCCTCGTTATCATTCCGGTCGTAGAGGCACTTCCCGATAAAGTAGTATGGCTCCCAGGACGCCCGGTCCAGGGCCAGCGCGTTTCGGAAGAATGGTAGAGCCTCCTCCGGCTCCCCGGCATAATAATATATCCTCCCCAGGCCAAGATGTCCCAACGCGAAATCAGGGTGGGTGGAGACAACTTGCTTTAATTGCCGGAGCGCCTCACCCCGGCGGCCAAGAACTTCCAGTGCCAATCCATGGTTTAACGCTGCATCCCGAAACCCCGGCGCCAGGCGGACGGATCTCCTGAAAGAACGCTCCGCCGCCTGATAATCCCCCTTCTGAAACAGGATCACACCAACCCAGTATATCGACAGAGCACCGTCCGGGTTGATCCGCAACGCCTTCTGAAAGTAACTCTCCGCCCGGCTGTCGTCCCCATCCTGAAGATAAAGCTGCCCCCGGATAATCAGCGCCTGATAGTTCTCCGGATCATACTCCAATGCCTGATCAGCGGCTTTTCGGGCCGCTGCAATCTGACCCCTCCCCAGATATATCTCCCCCAGGACCGCGTATGCCCGGCCATCTGCAGGGACCAGTGCTACAACTCTATCCAATTCCTTCTCTGCCAGATCGGGCTGCTTCATCTGGTAATGCAGCAATAACCCCAGTGAGAGCCGGGCCTCCCACCGATCCGGTTCCAGAGATAAATATTTCCGGTAAAATTTAATGGCGGCAGGATATTCTCCGCGCTTCTCAGCAGCAGCGGCAATTATCCAGAAAGCCTGAGCCATTGATGGAGATTTTACCAATACCTGCTTAGCCTCTCTCTCCGCCTCAGTCAGCTTCCCCCTTAATAGATAGAGATTAGCCAATCCCAGGTGAAGGGACGAAGAATCCGGGTCCAGATTTAACGCCTTCTGGTAATGGATATACGACTCATGAAACCGGCGTTTCTTCATGTACGCCGCGGCCAGAATCTCATAGATATTCTCCAATACCTCCGGATCTTTATTGTCGTCAATAATCAGGGGTTTGGCCTTCCGGAGATAGTCGATGGCTTTATCCCAGTCCTCCAGGCGGGCATAGTACCGTCCCAGGTAGTAGAACGCGAGGCCATCACTGAATCCCTGAGATATAGCCTTCTCCCATTCCCGCATGGCTCCCGCTTCATCCCCTTCTTCCCAGAGTTTATTACCGGCCAGGGACGCCTTCCCCCAGGAAGGTTCCTGCAGAGCGAGAGGATCATAGATCAGAGATCTACTATTGCCGGAATCGGCCGTGAAGGCAAACCCGACAGCAATAAAGCAGATCAGGAATATCACAACAGAAGAGATGTATTTAGTCGAAGGCATGGGGGAATAAAGTTTAAAGTGCCTAAAGTGCGCTAAAGTGCCTAAAGTTGTTCGCCTTGGCTTGGCGGCTTTGCTGTCCACTAATTACACTAATTTGCACTAATTGTTTCGCCTCGGCTAGGTTGCTTAAATATACTACGAATTACGCGAATTCTAAGATATAAAATAGTGAGACTAACGATTCATTGAAAGTTGAGCAGCCTGCACGCCGAAGCCTTGGCGAAGGCGGGTTGAACGTTGGATGTTCAGCTTTTAATTCGGTCTTCAACGTTTTCCGATCTTCAACATCTTTTTTCTTCAACGTCTTTAATTTTTTAACGATCTTTAACGTTTGTTATTTTCAACGTTCTTATTTTTCAACGTTCTTTATCTTCAACGAATTTTAACGGTCTTTAACGCTTTACGGTCTTCAACGTCCTTTCTTTTCAACGTCCTTTTTCTTCAACGTCCTTTATTTTTAACGTCTTTATTCTTCAACGTTTTTTAACTTCAACGTCCTTACCCCTGCCCGAAGATCATGAAGATTATTACTGTCAGCACTATAAACGTGATTACTACCAGTAGTGCCAGCATGGCCAGGCGTTTTTTGGCATTAATGAATGACTTCTCTTCCGGGGTGAGGATCAGACTGGTGGCGCCGAGCATGGGGACGGGGAGGAACTCGCGGAGCTGATTTGCTTCCTCAAATGAATGGTCGGTGGTCTCCGCCAGGACAATTAATCCGCCTCCTATCACTATTCCCAGGAAGAATCCGGCTATCACGATCAGCTTCCGTTTCGGGGTATACGGCTTGATGGGAACTTCAGCGTTATCGAGAATGCGGAATTTTGTGCCCCGTTCCTCCATCTCCAGCCTCCGGGTTACCCGGGCAAGCTCACGCTGCTGGAGCAATCTGGAGTAAGTTCCCGAATAATTGACGGTATCCCTGGTTAACTTCGCTAACTCTTTCTGTTTTTCCGGCAACTGTTTCAATTTTTGAAAAGCCGCGTCAGCAATTGTCTTGGAGATTTCAATACTCTCCTCCAGCGCTCCAATCTCTCGTTCCACTTCTGCCAGTTCGGTCCGGGCGGCCTGGTAGATGGGGTTGAGTGACGAGGTCTGTTCTTTAATAGTCAGACTGGCGCCGGTCTGGATTGTTTTCTGGAGGTTTTCGATCTCTTCCGAGAGCCTTTTTACAATCGGATGTTCTTCGGTGGAATCAACCTTTAATTTGGCCAGTTTTACCTGTTTCTGGACCAGTTCAGCCCGGAGACTCCGGATTACCGGATTGGTCTCTGTTACTCTCTTACTGATAACAAACTCATCTTCATTCGCTAACTGCAGTAGGAGCATATCTTTCCTTCTCTGCAGCTCCTTGAACCTGACCCCCTGATTTAATAACTGCTCACTATAGTTCTGATATCGGAGACTATATATGGACGGCCCCCTCATGCCCAGAGTCCGGAGATAATCTTTGGGGAACGGGGGATTGACCGCTTGAGAACCGGTATATGATGGCTGATAGGTAATGGACTGGTACAATTGACTGACCAGTTGCTCCGGCATTAATTCAGCATATTTTTCCTGGAAAGCCCGCAGTTTATCCCCGGCTTCTACCATCTTCTTTTTATAGAACTTCAGTTCTTTCTCAATCCATTCTATCCCGGACTCGGTCTCCTGGTCTTGGAGAGCAAGATTCTCTTTAATAATCCTTCTGGTTAAAAGATTGACTATCTTCTGGCAGTCATTTTTATTAGGATATGAACAACCTACCTCAAGCAGGCGATTGCTGGAGATTTTGACAGTAACATTCTCTCTCAATGTCTCGATGAGGTTCCGATATTCCAGTTTATTCTTAATATTCTCATGGAGGTTCAACTCCTTGACTATATCCTCAATCATTGATCGGCTCTTGATCCGCTGGAGAATCTCCCCCAGGCGGGAGGCGATAGGGGTGCTCTTTGAGAAGCCCTTTATATAGGGGTTTTCTTTAGCCTTCTCCTCCACTTCAATAACCGCGTTACTCTTATACATCGGGGTGATGGTGTAGCTATAACCCCAGGCCAGGAGTGTGATGAAGATTACGGGGATAAATAGCAGCCACTTGCGGTGGAAGATGATCTCCAGGTAGCTGCGGGCGGTGTTGCGGAGGGTTATTGTGATAGGTTCCATTTTATTTTTTCCTTTGTAAAAAATAAAATGTGAGGGTTTTAATCAAAATTAATCTTATTGAGTTCATGCGTGGATATTCACCAATAATTTTTGCAGAATACAATTTGCCGGACAAAAACACATCCTACGGCCAACAACATATCAAACTATTCTCTATTCCCCAATACCTAATTCCCAATTAATACTACAAAAGGCCCCCAGTAGAAAGCGGGGCCTTGGGGGATTACATAACCTGTTGCTTCAGAATTAGAATAAGATTCGTTAATTGCGATCTGAGGGTATTCAATGATCTTTCAACGTCTTTTGGTTCTTCCGGTCTTCAACGATCTTTAACGTTTTTTGGGATCTTCAACGTCTTGCATTTTCAACGTTCTTTATCTTTAACGTCTTTTTCCTTCAACGTTTTTATCTTTCAACGGATAATAAGTTAGCCCCGCCAACGGCGGGGATAACGTATTATCTTAGATACTCCTTCCGGAATGTATCCCATGATTCATAGTCACTGCCAAAATTAGAAAGTGTTTTAACCGGCTTGGTAATATGCTTCAGGAGTTGATCAAATTTGTCGATCGCAAGCATCGGATAGTAGATGATCGTTCCCGGCTCGATCCTGATGTTGTCCTCCATTTTACCTTCATAGAGCATGGCATAGACATTGATCCAACGATGGGTGGGGTGGGTTTTGTGGGGGGTAATGACCTGGATCCTCCTGAGGGCAGCCGTATCCTGTTCCGGAATTCCGGCCCGGAACATACATTCCCAGAGAGTCATGGAGGCCTTATCCATGATATATTCGGAACCACCACTCTCCGGCTGGAGGACATAGTATTTTTTGCTCCCATATTTGGTTATAAAAACCGAAACAAACGGATTATCGATATACGCGGTCAGATATTGTCGAATTGCTTCGGCTAATTCATCCCTGGTCAATCCATCCGCCTGCATTATTTCATTAGTGAGCGGAATGACTAATTCGCCCCCTTCTTCTACCATCGCGCCAAAGTCAAATTCCGGATGGTTTCTCACCACAACTCGAACCGCATCATCCGGCCCCAGGGTATATTTCCTGATCGCGTCCGCTTCAAAATCAACCCGTTCCGCCTCTTTCTTCTCCCAGAGCTCACGGTCTATTTTCCGCATATAAAACCCGGTCCGACGGTGACGGCCCCGCTTCTGCTCAACTTCGGAGAACTTTCTCCGGGACGATTCGAACTCTTTCTCCTTATAAAGCTGTTCTCCTTCTTGATATGCTTCCCGAACCGCCATATCTTCTTCATCTTTTGAAAGAGTACGTATTCCCGCCTCTTCTTCCGCCAACTGCTCCGCGGCGGCGACTTCATCTTCAAAGGAGGTCTTTTCCAGTTTCAAGCGGGCCTCTTCCTGTAAAGCTTTCGCTCCCTGGTGATCCGGTTCGCGGTCGAGAACTACCTGGAACTCCTTGATGGCCGCTTCGTACTTACCGTATCTCATATATTCCTTGCCCCGGGAATAGGCATCGTAGCTATCCTTCTCCACGACCTGCTCAACGGCGGCTTCTTCCGCCTTCTCTTTTGTCCATTCCGGCGCGGCCATGCGGTTCCATGACTCCCGACGATAATAATCCGCCCGGCGATAGTCGGCTTGAATATTCTGGACCTTCTCAAATGCCTTGATTGCTTCGGAATAATCTTTCGCCTCGAAAGCTTCCAGACCCTGGCGGTAGAAATGATGGAGACGGCGGCGGGGGGAGCGCGGAAGAGTTGACCCCGATAAATCGGGGGGGACCGGTTGACCCCGATGAATCTGGGGGGACCGTTCGGCGATTTGCTCCTCGTCATTCTCTCCGGAGACCTGATCTTCAAAGGGTTTGGGGACAACCATGTCTTCGTGGCCACGGAATGGTTCCGGTTCTTCTTCCAGATCCTGAGGTGAGCCGTCATCCGGTTTATTAGGGGAAGGAGAGTTGACAGTTGACGGGAGAGGAGAGTTGACGGTTGACAGTTGACGGTTGACGGGAGAAGAAAGTTGACTGTTGTCAGTTGACTGTTGACGGGAGGGGAGAGTGGACGGTTGACTGTTGTCGGTTGACGGAGAAGATATCGCCTCGTTGCCGTCAATCTGCTGGAGGTATGACCTGGCTTCGTGGTTCTGGGGATCGTCATTGAGAACCCGCTGGAATATATTACGGGCATCATCAGTCTGGCCCAGATCAAGGAGTGTCTGTCCTTCCGCGATAAGTTTGTGAGTCTCAGTATCCGTCATACTGAACGCGGAGAGGGGGATCATAAGAACCGCTATAAAAATAAATATAGAAATCCTACTGGATGATTTCGTCATAGAATTTTTCCTGAAAATTTACTGTTGCTTTTGAAAGTCAGAATGTGAAGGATGACTATATACTATAAATGACCATATTAACGCAAGGAAAAACTACAGACGCAGAGCCAACAGACGTTGCCTTGGCTGGGTCGCAATTTAACAGACGATTGAATGTGATTGGATGTGAGAAAAAGGAAATAATCAATGTTGGGGGAGATGGTATATATTTAATTGTTTACAATACGTTACTTTGCTTTCTTTTTCGCCTCAGGTGCATTAGATCTTAACTGCAACACTTATAATGTAATTCAATATTCCATTATCCACTTACGAATTGCGGGTAGTCGAAGTTGAAAAATTCACCTCTCCGTCAAAAATACTGCCGGATCTTCGACAATCACCGACCACCATTGGAGGTGCAAGCATTCCCGTCAATAATGCCGGGGCAACGACAATCGTCTGGTCTCCCCCGAAGCCTTATAAGACATCGCACTATTGAACACTAACTTTTGCCAGATGTAACACCTGGGCCTGAACTGAATCCAGAACCGTGTCTCTCACAAATCTACTGGCGTTGAGGATCTCTATGCCAATCAATTCACCAGCGTCATTCAATTCCGCCGTAATTGACGGACTGAGTTCAACGCTTCCCGCTTCGGGTTCATCTAAGATAGAATAATGCAATACATCATCGTTTTCGAAATACACCATCTGCCTTTTATTCATTTGTTTCATCATCTATACCATATCATTCTCTCTACACTAAATCAAACTATAACGTTAAAAAATAAGGACGTTGAAGATAAAGAACGTTGAAAAGACGAGACGTTCAAGATCGTTGAAGGCTATTCGCGAGCCCCGAAAACCTTCAGTCCCGCGGTCCCGATATCTATCGGGACTTTGCGGTGATGACCTTCGGTCATCGCGGGGTAAAATTCGTGTCCCCGAAAAATGACTTCGTCATCTCGGGGTAAAAATTAGTAGCCTGCAAAGGGGGCGGAAAGACTGAACGTCGAACGTTGAACGCCGAACATCGAACGTCGAACGAAAAGGGGGGGAGGTTGGGGGAATAATCCCCATAATCCGTGAAATCCGTGGACAAAAAAAGGGGGGCGAGGTAGGGGACTATTCAAGGTCTAGGCGTTCGAAGATTATGTCTCCCATGATCAGGTGGTCTCCGGGGAGGAGGAGGCCTCGATCGGCGTTGAGCCATTCGGGGACCATCCCGGTTTTATAGATCTCCTGCCAACCATCTACTCTCTCCGTATCCGGATATTTAAATATCATGGGAGAGAGGTGGAGGAACCGAACATCCTGTATTTTCTGTTTGATGGCCTTCATCTGTTCGATCTCCCAGGGGATCCAGATCGCGTTACGGTTGGCATACCAAGCAACGGCCCAGGGCATATCG
>CAKZYZ010000197.1 GCA_937885075.1 uncultured bacterium
TATATCAGTGTGACTGGAGTTCAGACGTGTGCTCTTCCGATCTCACCCGGCCCACCGCCGCAGACAATTTTGATTTCAGATCCCCCCACCAAAGGCCATGCGGAATAACCCGGCACCGGGATAATTCCCGTCCATAAAAACCGGACGGGAGATATCCCAAAACCGGCGCCTTAAAAACCGTTATTCCGCATCGCCTTCCCCCCACATCTGAAATCAAAAAGCCTGCGGCCACCCCCTTTTAATCTCTGGTCGTCAATATTTCTGGGTTGCGTTTGTTTCTTACTCTTCTTATAAAAAGTCCGGGGATTCCGCAGCCTGCCACCACCAAAACGCGGGAAACGCCTGTTAACAAGCTCTTCGTGTGAGAAAACACACGAAGCAGTATGTTCAACAGGACCTTTCCCGCCCCCCTACCAACCATTGCCTTTGTTCCCTCCCATCCGGTCGGGAGGCCCCCGCAGCAGGCCCTAACGTCGGGCCTTCTTCCTGCGGGGGCTTGGTCGCCATTCGGGCGGCTTTATCAATTTAATTGTGCACACCCACCTTCCCCGTGCCCTCTCCCTACACTAAATACACCTTTCTCGGGCCAAATGATCAATGGAGTATAGATTTGTTGTTGAAAAAAAATGAACAAAACACTTGCAATAGGGTCTCTATTATTGTAGTTTACGATTGAATGTAAGTCCTGAAGGTACGTGACGACTTCCTAAAGGAAGTTATCATAAGCGTAGTATTCCTGCGCCGCCTTCAGGCTTTTCTTTTTTAGGATCATTCTATGCAAGTTTACTTAGATGAAAGTGGAGATTTGGGCTGGAATTTTAAGGCACCGTTCGGGCAAGGTGGCTCGAGTCGATTCTTAACCTTAGCGTTTCTTTTCCTTCCTAAACAATCAAGGCATGCGCCTAAAAATCTAATCAGGTGCCTCTATAAGAAGTATAAATGGCAGAACGAAAAAAAAGCTCACTCTGCCACTTTAAAGCAAAAAAAGTTGTTTTGCGAAAAAACTGTCGCACTTTTGAAACGTCATAGCAAAGTTAAAATTGACGTCATAATTGTTAACAAAGAAAATGTTCGATCGCATATTAGAGCCGATTCAAATAAATTATACAACTACATGACCAGTTTAGTAGTGCCTGACTATGTTGGATCAGAGAAAGAAATAGAATTTATCCCGGACGAAAGAAGCGTAAAAGTAAGAAGCGGTAATTCATTAGCTGATTACTTGCAAATTAAATTATGGTTTGAACGGGGGTTTGAAACCAAAATCAATGATCGTCCAGGTGTAAGCCATAAAAATTATAATCTGCAATTTGTAGATTGGGTTGCTCATTGTACTTGGATCAGATATGAGTTTGGGGAATTTCAACCTTTTAATATATTAAGCCCATTCATAAAAGTTAGGCAGTTATATTTCTAATATGCCTTAACCCCAAAAACCATCAGGATTTTCCTTAGATCGGTTAATTCTATTTCAAAAATTTTTGGAATAGAAGCGGAGTGGAACCGGAGAGGGTCCTACCTTAAAAAGAAAAACCCCCGCACCACCTTGCGGTGATGCGAGGGTCGTCCGGAGCCACCGGAACCTCCCACTATTAGGTGGGCGGCATGAAGGGCGACGCGGGCGGCGTTCCAGAGTTGTCGATCTGATACTTTACGCACAGCCCCAGGTAATAGTTAAACCCGGTCATGGGCTTACCGATAGCCGTATTAGCCGCATCCCAGGCATCCTTCGTCGCCTGGTCCTCGGCTTTGTAAGCGGTCACGGCAGCGGAAAAGTATCCTCTGATGACTCATTCCGGGAGTTAGCAAAAAAGGAGCCCATTCGGGCTCCTTTTTCTGTAAAATATCTTGTTGACGACTCGATCCTGTAAACCTATCCTGAGCAAACAAAGTGAAAGTGGGCGAAGGAAGGCGGAGATATCTGGAAGGTCGTAAGCGTGAGTTAAAGGAATAACCATGAATTTGTCTATTATACATTACGACCAGGAGAAGAAGCTCCATATTCTACGTTTGAAGCGGGGGCTACTGGCCGGCAGAGAGTTGGGGGTAAAGATAATGTCCTGTGAGAGCCCCGTATGTCACTGTCGCGATATCCATTTCAACTGTTTCCCCCTGGCCGATGGAAGACCGCCGCCGGATGAATCCAGGATATATCGTTTCTCCCTGGATGTAAGCAAGTGGAAAGTCACACCCGGGCAGAAGCTCGATCGAGACTCGCGTTACCTGGCCAAAAAACTGGCGGCGGAGCTTGAGGATGATGATTGGCACAAACTCTACGCCCATTTCGTCAGCCTGAAGCGGGAGCAACTGCGCAAGGCCGATATAGAAAAACTGGATGTCGAGTTCCCCCCGGATTTGCTCGACGATCCATCCCGGATGGTACCTTACTCGGTTATCTTTCCGTTTGAGGACCATTTTCCGTTTCTAATTGAGAACCGGCACTGGATGATCGATTACCAGTTCTGTGTAAACCCGGAGTGCGACTGCCGCGAATCCCATATTACTTTTATCCCGATCCCCGCTTCACCCGGTCCCCAACGGCGAATTAAGGAGACCCTCCCGAGTGCCTTCTACCACTATAATACAGGCCGCTGCCGGATTGATGACCCACCGGATGAGAATCAACCGGCTGTGGACAAACTCATCTCCGATCTTAAAGAGGCCTATCCCGATATCAACGCTATTTTGCGGGAGCGGCACAAACTTCTGCGCCGTTTGTATAAGAAGGCCGCGGGAGATATCCATCGGCTACCGGCGATCATTGCCGATAGAATTGGCCGGAACGATCCCTGCCCCTGCGGGAGCGGTAAGAAGTATAAGAAATGTTGTGGCCGATAGCCACTGAAGATGGCCCGGAGAATTATAACGCTCAATTAAAACATTAACCGCAATGATGTAGTCGAACACGTCCCGTATAAGGGTTCACTCCGCCATCGGACTGGGGAGCTAAAAAGCCCGGCCATTATGGCCGGGCTTTTCAACTATCAGGAAGCTTTGGGCTAAGACTTATCCGGATAAGACATAGTTATCCGAGTTCTGAATCAATCGTCCTGCCAAGGTCATAGCTGCTGCTTCTCCCGCCGCCCGGCCTTTTTACCAGGATGCCCTTGGTCACCAGGTCGCTTATATCCCGTTTGGCTGTTTCCCGGGTTGCCTTCGTCATCCCCCGGTATTTGCGGTTGGTCATCCCTCCCTCAAAACTACCGGGACCGGCTTCAAGAAGCCGGTTTACAACTTTCCGCTGGCGGTCATTAAGACCAAGATGAGCTATCTTTTCCCAGAGACGGGCTTTTTCCATGACCTTCCGAATCTCTGAATCTGAATGTTGAATCGCTCGTTTTAAGCAGCCCAGGAACCAGACAATCCATTCGGTAATCTCGCCGTCGCCTTTCTGGGTCCGCTCCAGAAGATCATAATAATCATCACGGTCTTCTCTGATCTGAGCGGACATACTGTACAGCCTGTAATCCATATTATAGTCCTGAGCAAGAGCCATATCAGCTATAGCCCGGGCAATGCGGCCATTGCCATCCTCAAATGGATGGATTGTGACAAACTTTAGATGCGCGATCGCGGCACGAATCAATCCATCCAATTCCTCCGGTGAAGATCGGAACCAGGTGAGAAAACTCTTAACTTCCCCATTCACCAGCTTCGAGGGGGGAGCCTCATAATGAACCGTCTCCTTCCCCATAGGACCGGAAACTACCTGCATCGGCTCTTTCCCGCGGCGCCAATCGCCAACGACAATATGTCTCATCCCGGAATACCCGGTAGGGAACAGGGCCGCTTGCCATCCTTTAAGCCTCGAGGCCGTCAGAGGTTTTTCATGATAGCGAGTCGCGTCAATAAGCATCTCGACCAGTCCGTCCACACTCCTCTCCGCGACGGATAAACCTGCCGTCGGTAAACCAAGACGCCGGGCAACCGATGAACACACCGAATCACGGTTGAGGACCTCTCCTTCGATCGCCGCCGTGGTGATAGCTTCCTCAATAAGTACTTCGGCCTGGATCTCCAACTCAAAGTATCCAGACTTAGCAATGAGTTCTCCCTGGCTCTGTCGGGTCATTCCCAGGGGCCGCAACAATGCGGCACTCTCCCAGTGAAACTCAGGCCACGAATCTGATTGCCAGATATATTGAACCATTTCAACCTCCAGATGAAATATGCTATGACCCGATTAGCACCATTATCGGGTCAAATAATGACCCCATTATGCCGATACAGTGAGTTACTGTCCAGCAAAAAGGAGCCCCTTCGGGCTCCTTTTTGCTGATTGTAATGAATTGAAGTTCCAGGGACACAATATGGAGTTCCATCCCATCCGGCCGCTGAAGTTATTCTTTTGGCGGTTCGGGATCAGCCGGCATAAAGGCGAACGGCTGGGCAGGTTCGAAATTGCCGGCCGCATTGCCGGAATAAATTTTACCTCCGGCTAGTGTGAGCTTCTTCACCGGCGCGCCTTTCTCCATGTCCAGATCGGAAAGCGGCACCCAGAATGTGTTAGGACTGGTAGCTGAATCAAAGAAGTATACTTTATTCTTTTGATCCGCGACAGTGCGCCAGATTGTCGATGAGATGTTGGGCTGACCCGGTGTCGTAATGCCGAGCGGGACACTGACTCCGCGAATCACGCTCAGTACACTGAGCGCCGCCTGATTGGCATAGGTCCCCTTCGGCACTGCTTTGATGTAGTTATTATCGATGGTCTTCGGGATCGCGTTGATAAGAAATGAAGCCCGGGCAAATCGATCGGCGGCTCGATTTGTCCCGGGAAGAAAGGTCAGGCCTCCTATATCCGCCCAATAGTCATTTAAAGCGATCTGCCGTTCATAAGTCGGGGAGTTCGTCATCACCTGATACTGCCGGCCGTGGTGGATGACAAGCTGGCCCGCGATGTATTCGAAAATTGCCGAGTCACCCGTAGCATCGGAGATCGCCAGATGCAGCTGGGAGGGATGTCCATTAGGCAGCTCCGGCGCGATCAGACGGAACGGTTCCTCACGCAGAGCATCCACGGCTTCGGCCGCGGTGGCAAAGTTGTCCAGCACGTATTGAGCCCAGATGGAGATCGAAAGGGGCGGCTTCCCGTCGGGGAGACCATAATCCGATTCGGCCAGATAGAGCAGATTGGCGACTAACCCGGCATCGTTCATGCCGTCCGTCGTGCCTATCTCATAACCGGAGGCTATCACGCTCCCGTATCTGGATACCCATTTCGGTGAGTCCGGTCCGGCGGCGCCGTCACGCTTCATACCGCGGGGGAATACCCAGAGATTGGTCTGCATATCCTCGGCCCAGTCCATAGATCGCCCGGTGATGACGGTACCGTTCTCTCCCAGATAGACGGCACGGGTGCAGGCGTTAACATCCTGAATGGGAGTGAGCATCAAGGTTAGGGCTGCCAATGCGGCGGAAATGGTGTAACTTATCTTCTTGCGTTTCATCTCAATCTCCTCGGATATTTGGATTTTATCAATTGTTCGATCAGATCGGAAGAGCACACGTCTGAACTCCAGTCACACTGATATATCTCGTATGCCGTCTTCTGCTTGAAAAAAAAAAAAAAAAAAAGAAAACAACATAAAAGAGAAAAAGAAAAGCACTACATAAATCTGCATAGAGGAAGCGAGAACAGCAGTCACGAATCATCCACATCACCTATGTTCTCACACGGCTAGTGTGTAGACT
>CAKZYZ010000198.1 GCA_937885075.1 uncultured bacterium
ACAGGGCAGGGTGGAGCGAGATAAGATAATGCATGAGAGGGGGCGGAAGGAGATGTGGTGGGTGTATTAAACAAGTCTGCTGCGAGATCGAGAGAGAAAAGAAAAAAAAGAAAAGATAAATTTTTTTTTTTCAAGCAGAAGACGGCATACGAGATATATCAGTGTGACTGGAGTTCAGACGTGTGCTCTTCCGATCTAACCCCTCCGGGGAACCGATCTCATAGAATCTTTGGAAGACTTCATAGCCGGCCAGCCTCCCCTCCCCGGCCAGATGGTGATAGAGATTAGCTAGATTGTATGGTTTCTCGGAGGGGATCTGATCAAGGATGTCACGGGATAAGACCGAGAGGCCGTAATCTATATACCTCATTTCCGGAGCCCGGGCCTGCTTGTCAAAGACAGTTACCATTCCGGAGCTAAAGACAACATTACTCTCCACCCAGCGATTATCATTCTTAAAGACAGTCATCAACACCGGACTGTCGATATGGAGAAAGTGGTTGAAAACGGCGCGGTAATCAATATCGAGATAGGAATCACCGTAAATTACAAGGAATTCATCTTTCAGGAACTGCTGGGCGTTCTTTAAGGCGCCGCCGGTCCCCAGCAACTCGCCTTCTTCCCGGCTGTACACCAGATTGATCCCGAACTCTTCTCCGTCTTTAAAATACTCCTCGATCTGACCGGAGAGATAACCGACGCAGAGAACCACCTCATCCACCCCGCTCTTTTTCAGCAGGTCCAACTGATACGCGAGGAACGGACGACTGGAGACCTCAACCATCGATTTTGGGATTGTTTCGGTTATCGGCCTGAGTCTGGTCGCCAGGCCTCCGGCTAAGATTACGCACTGCATCTAAGTTATCGCCTTCGGCGCTAACTTACTGGTGATACTTTGAAATTAACGCCTTTTACTGGTTTTTTACTAAATTACTTGGTATTATATGGTATTGATATTTAGAAGGAAAGATAATATTGCATATAGGAACGAACTAAAATGAGGAAAACCACTCTGCTCAATGAAGAACAACTGATTAAGAAAGCGGTTGCCGCTTTGTTGGAAAAACTGGGGCCTATTGAATCTAGTCGATTTCTGGCGTTGCCTTTCTCGGGAGGACGATTGGACTCGGTGAGAAGACACCAACGGTGGCAGGAAGAGTTAGATAAAGACAACTTCTTTGATCAGGTTTTTTGAGGTAATCGGGGTTAAAAACCCCTCCCATAAATTAAAGCTCTGCTCTAATTTAGTTTTGAACCAAGGCCTTCATGATTAGGGAGATGCAATATAGAAAACTATTTCAACAATCACATTTCTATCCACCACCGACCTTGTGTCGGTGGAGATATGACTGGCAACTAATTTGCTGACTCCCCCCCTCCTTCCGCGCCTCCGGCGCGGAAGGAGGGGGGGGTGGGGTAACTGGTATATATTTAGCAATCAATCACATCTCCACCGACGCAGGGTCGGTGGTGGATATCTTTAAGGCATTTAAGGGAGAAGTAATATAATTCGCGAAATAAATAAGATTACCTATCTTCTTATTAAAATCTATATTTAACAAGTGTGTAGTAATGTGTAGTACTACTATACAACTCTATCCATTCGCAGCAGAAACTTTTCCTATTCATATGCAAATGTTTATTTCTCTTTAACGTCTCTCTTTTTCAACGTTCTTATTCTTCAACGTCAGTTATCTTTAACGGATCAATTAACGCGAAGCGCTAATTGATCAAGCATCTCCCGGATGGAGAGCCGGATCGCTTCTTCGGAATTGTATTCTGATTTCCAGCCGGCCCGGTGGATCTTATCCAGGTCGAAGCGGACCTTGGGGACATCACCTTTCCAGCCTCTATCTCCCCCGCTGTAGTTCAGTTCAACCCCATCCAACCCCATCTCCTCGATGACTATTTCGGCGATGGTCGAGACATCGATGTAATCGTCAGTGGCAACATTGAAAATATTTACTCTCTCATCCGCGTTATCATAGGAGAAGAGCATCGCCCTGATTACATCACTGACATGGATATACGATTTGCTCTGGGTTCCGTCTCCCAGAATCGCGAGCTCAGCCGGGTCGGCTTTAAGCTTGTTAATAAAATCATAACCTACTCCATGGGTCTGCCTCTCTCCCACTACATTAGCAAAACGAAATATCCAACCCCGCATCCCGAACATATGGGAGAAAGCGCTGATCAAACCCTCGCAGGCCAGCTTGCTCGCGCCGTACATTGAGATGGGAAGGAGCGGTCCGAAATCTTCCGCGGTGGGGGTAGTCCCAAGATCACCGTAGATCCCGCTCCCGGAAGGGTAGAGAATGTCTTTCACCCCATTCTTCCTCATTGCTTCCAGGACATTATAGGTCAGGATGGTTCCCTCCCGGATATCAAGATCTGTCTCCAGCATACTCTTAGCAATATCCGGATTGGCGGCAAAGTGACAGATCGCGTCATGCCCTTCCATCGCCCGGGTCAGATGATCAAGATCACCGATCTCGCCTTTTATAAATTTAAAGCCGGGATTATCCCGGTGCTGCACGAGATGTTCCATCCGACCGGAGGTGAGGTTGTCGAATACGGTAACCTCGCCTCTCCCCATAAGCGCGTCAGCCATATGACTGCCGATAAAACCTGCTCCACCTGCGATTAAATATTTCATAGTCTATCTATAACATATCCGGTTACACTCGAACCAGTGATTTTGCATCTTTTTTTTTGCATCTTTTTTTTATCTTCTTATAATGGGGTCTAATTAGGATCGAAGGCCATCTTTTTTTCCTGTAAAATACATGGTTTTGCTGTTCTTATCATAGAAATACATTGAATTAACTGCCGTAATTTATAGAATGATGTTAATTTACTGCTTTTGAATTTTAATAAAGTAACTGTGGGAGAGGTTTCCCCCCCTCGATCCAAGCAGGGTAAGTAATCGGGGTTTTAAACCCCTCCCACAAGGTTAGCTCGAAGCACTAAGGTAGAGTAGATTGGGATCAGCAAAAGATGTAATCAATTCCTTGAGAATATAATTATTCCTAGCGGTACGGGACAGTGTAAAGAGTACATTTCTGAAAGAGAAAAATAAGGAACTCCTAATGGATGATCAGCAAAAG
The DNA here is from genome assembly GCA_937885075.1 of uncultured bacterium. Lineage (GTDB taxonomy): Bacteria > Auribacterota > Erginobacteria > Erginobacterales > Erginobacteraceae > CAKZYZ01. The sequence goes on from CAKZYZ010000198.1 coordinate 3,108, forward strand.
CAATTAATCTCATTTGTTGTACCAGTCTTCAATGAAGAGGAATGTGTGGAGAAACTTTATTCCCGGATCTGTGAGACTGCCGAGTCAATCGGAATGAAATTTGAATTGATCTATGTTGATGACCATAGTATCGACTCCACATTACGGATTATTCGGGGTCTGCGGGAACGAGACTCGAGAGTGAAAATCATTTCGTTTTCAAGGAACTTCGGGCATCAGGTAGCGGTAATGGCAGGCTTGCATCACGCATCCGGGGATTGTGTGATTACTATGGACGCGGACCTGCAAGATCCTCCTGAGATTGTTCCTCAAATGTTGGAGATATGGAAACAGGGTTTTGATGTTGTATATGGAATCCGCAGGACACGAAAGGGGAACTGGCTCAAGAAAACCTGCTACAAGATATTCTATCGAGTTATACATAAAATATCACCACTGGACCTTCCCCTTGACGCAGGTGACTTTTGTCTGATGAGCAGAAGGATTGTTCTGGAAATGCAAAAGCTTAACGAGGAAAGGCCCTTTGTCCGCGGTCTCCGCACCTGGGTTGGATTTAAACAGATAGGGATAGACTATGATCGCCAACTCCGGGAAGCAGGGAAGTCAAAATATAATATTGTTAAACTCTCCCAACTGGCAATTGATGGGATATTATCTTTCTCCAGCCTGCCTTTAGAGGCAGCTACCTTCATCGGAGTAATTATATCCTGTGCCAGTATACTATACGCCTTATATACCGGGATAACCCGGATCCTTATCCAATTCGATATCATCAGCGCGGATCATCTGATTCCGGGATGGGCGACATTGGTCTGCAGCATAATGTTACTGATGGGTCTGCAATTTATTTTTCTGGGTATTCTGGGGAAATATGTCGGGCGTATCTTCACTCAAGGAAAACGCCGGCCGCTATATATCGTGCAGGAAAAACAGGGTTTTGAAGATGATTAATAATAGCATTACTGTTGTTATCCCCGCCCATAACTCCGAAAAGACAATATCTAAATGTCTCCGGGCTATTAAGCGGCAGTCATTCCCCCCGATGGAAGTAATTGTCGTAGATGATCGTTCAACCGATAAAACCGTTGAGATTGCCCAAGAACTGGCTGTTGTGATCCCCAATACCCACCGCAAGGGAGCCGGTGGAGCCCGGAACACGGGGGGATATGTGGCCCGGGGTAATATTATCGCGTTTACCGATAGTGATTGCATCCCACCGAAAGACTGGTTGAAGAATATTGCCTCCGTTTTTTCAGACGCGGAGGTTGGAGCGGTCGGCGGGGGTTACAGTTCCGGAATTGATGAGAGTTTCTGGCAGCGGTTCTGTCATGAAGAATTGAAATTCCGCCGGAGAAGAAGGGATGGCCAGGCTGAAAGCCTTGTTTCAAATAATTTAGCGTGCCGGAAATCAATTTTTTTGGAAGAACAGGGATTCCCCGAACAATACCCCGTCTGCGAGGATATGCTCTTCTCTCACAGAATATCAGAGAAAAGCAAGGTTATCTGGCTAAATAATAACGGGGTACAGCACCATTTTGTAGATTCTCTAAAAGCATTTCTTGGACATCAATACTTCTTTGGAGCTGAATCAACCAGGTTTTTTCTCCAGAATCCGAAGACCCTGACCGCCGACAACCATCAAGGAAAAACATTACACGTGGTTATAATATTGGCGCTTCTCTCCGCCTTAACTCTCTTGCTGGCGGGCGGTTCCCTGCTGTCTGGCAAATTTGAGCTGGGCGGGATATTCCTCCTGATATTATTACTTCTAATATCAACGCATTTTCTGTTGTACTTAAGATTTATCCGTCACCTGGCAGAGATAAAATTACCGAATATCCCGAAGGCTTATGGGGTTTCTCTTCTGCGTGACTTATTTTGCGGCATATCAATCTTTGATGGGATATATCGGGCTATCGCCCATCGTAAATAAATTTCAAAGGAACTTACTATGAAGATTTTGATCATCAATCCCCCCTTTTACCGACTCCAGAGAGCTTCCCTGATACATTATCCGCCGGGATGCTGTTACATGGCCGCGACCCTGGAGGAGGCTGGGTTTGATTCAGTAATATATAACGCGGATTACGACCCGAACAAGAAGACTATCCTGGGCAATACCGACCATATCAATGTTAAAGCGTTGACGGAAGAGCATGATAATTACGATAGGCGTCTCCATAGTAATGACGACCCGATATGGAAGGAGATACGGGACTATCTGATCGGATATAAACCGGATGTATTGATTATCAGTGTATTCAATACGACTGTAACCGCGGGAAACAATATTGCCCGAATGGCCAAGGAACTCTATCCCGATGTGGTGACTATCTTTGAAGGGAGCCCGAACCGGGGTTTGCACTGTGCCATAGATCCTTCTACCAATGGCGACTTCTCCGTCATGGATTTTGCCATCAGGAAAGAACCGGAGTTTACTATAGTAGAACTTGTAAAAGCTCTGGCGGCAAAATCTACCGACTTTGCCGGCATCAAGGGCCTGAGTTGGAAACGTTCCGATGGAGAGGTCATCCATAACGAAGAACGCCCCTATCTGGAGGATCTTGATCTTCTGCCTTTTCCCGCCCGGCACCGCCTTGATGGCTGGCAGGAGATACCTCCACACTGCTTCCAGGGCATATATGGTTCTCGCGGCTGTCCTTTTGACTGTATCTTTTGCGGGTGCCGGACAAGTATGGGATCAAAGCCGCGCCTCCGTTCCGCGAAGAATATGGTTGATGAGATGGAAGAGACATATAAGAAATTTGGGACGAGATACTTCTATATCTGTGATGACATTTTTTTCATCGAGAAGACCCGGGCCCACGAGTTCTGTCACCTCCTGCTTGAAAGGAGACTGCCCATCTATTGGTCTGCTCAAACCAGGGCTGAAATGGTTGACAATGAGACCCTGGCACTGATGAAGAAGGCGGGTGGTCAGCATGTCGCCGTTGGAGTTGAAGTTGGTAATCCTGAAATAAGAAAGTTAATTAAGAAAGGTAATACAGTTGATGATGTTCGGAGATGCGCTAAATTAATCAGAGAAAACGGCTTGTATATGGTTGCCTTCTGCATGATCGGATTACCGTGGGAAGGACGAAAGGAAATTGAGGATACCGTGAACCTGATAAAAGAGATCAAACCGTATATTGTCTACCCCTATCTGCCCACTCCTGCTTCAGGGACGGAGTTAGCCAATATTATGCTGGAGAAGAATCCTCAAGGTCTGGAGGCTTATCGTGACCGATGCCATATAGATACCTCCGCGGGTTTAATGGAGAAGATGACACCCGAGGAGCAGAAAGAAATCCTGGAATGGGCCCTCAATGAATTTGTAAAAATAAACAGGAAGAGTTTATTGGGCAATATCCTGAAGAGGCCTCGCTTTTACTGGGCATTGGCGCATGACATGGCATTCTTCCGACACCCTGGTTATCTCTTCGGTTACCTGAAAGACTATCTCTCCGGGATGGTAGAATGAAGAGCTTCAATAGTATTCGGTTCTTTTCAAGAATTGCCAGGATGAAAATCACTGGAGATAGTCTCCCCTTGACAGTGATTCTCAATCTTACCGATCGATGTAATAGCGCGTGCAAGCACTGTTATCTGGCATCTTCCGAACGCAGTTCATCCAATGACCTCTCTACTGAACAAATTAAGCGAATAATCTCGGACCTAAGAGATAATGGCTGCCTGAGGATCAGTTTCTCGGGAGGCGAACCACTCCTCCGGGAAGATATCGGAGAGCTGATTGATTATCTCCGGGGGATGGGTATGGGTGTTACTCTGAACTCCAATGGCATCCTGGTTCCGCGATATCTTGAGGTACTGAAAAATCTGGATTCATTGGCAATCAGTCTGGATGGACGTCCCGAACATCATGATATCCTGCGGGGAGAAGGTACGGGCCGGAAGGCTCTGGCCGGGTTGAAGCAAGCGGCAGAGGCAGGAATTAAAGTCTACGCGAACATGGTATTGAATAAATATAATTTAAACGATCTTGATTACATGTTGGATCTGGTAAGAGGCCTGGGTGCAAAAGTTGAATTTAACCTGGCTATTTCGAATATTTTTGGGGAAGGAATCCCTCCGGAGGAGTTCAAGCCCACGGATGAGGAGTTTCGGGGTGTTCTCAAATATATTATCAGGAAGAAAAAGGAAGGCGCGCCGATTCTCTTCTCCGCGGCAGCTTATGAGAGTGTCTTGAATTGCTGGAAAGATTTCTCGATAGAAGGGGTGATGAATGCCCCCCCTCCGGAAGGGATGCCCCGGTGCCCGGCCGGGAGATTGTTCTGTTTGATCGATGCCGATGGCACCCTCTGGGCATGTCCGCACCTCAATGGAAAGATCGATGCCAAAAATGTCCTGGATGTCGGTGTCGCGGAAGCCTGGAAAACGGCGAATCATCACCCCTGTACCGCTTGCTACCAGATTTACCATCATGAATTCAGTCTATTGATGGATTTAAATTTCAGGGTACTATGGAACTATTTCAAAACAGTAATATAGGAGGAATCGATGGGACTCTCTAATCGTATAGGATTTTTCTCGACGCTTCTAAAGGATCGTATTTTAGGGGGTGCGACCCCTCTGGTAGTTATTCTCAATGTGACCTTTCGATGTAATCTCCATTGCGGTTATTGCTACGGACAGTACTTCGATAGAAAGGATAAGGATTTTACGACGGAAGAACTGTTAGGTTTGATTGATTCTCTGGGCAAGATGGGAACGCGCTCCATTACACTTGGCGGGGGAGAACCGCTTATCCGGGATGATATCGGAGAGATTATTGAACGGATCAAAGCCCGGGGGATAGAATGCGGTTTTAATACGAATGGAGTTCTTGTTCCCCAGAAGATAGATGCCCTGAAGAAAGCGGATATGATCTGTGTTTCGATAGATGGCCCGAAGGAGATGAATGATCTCAACCGGGGGGAAGGATCGTTTGAGAAAATAATGACCGGTATTGATGCCGCTCTGGATGCCGGTCTCAAGGTGCACACGACCACTGTTCTCACCCGCCATAACTGTGAATCGGTCGACTGGATAGTGGATATGGCTCGAGAAAAGGGCATCCAGGCTGAGTTCAATCTTCTTTTTCACCAATCGGAAGACAAAAGCGATTCTGATAGATTTATGGCGGAGAATGATCTCTTCCGTAAGGCGGTAAATCGGGTGGCGGATCTTAAAGCCGAGGGAGCACCAATTCTTTTTTCAGAAGATGTATATCGATATGTGGCAGAGTGGCCTGATTATAGAAAACGGCTTATAATGGGAGAAGAACCTGACTTTGATTACATCCCCTGTTATGCCGGCCGTTTCATGATGTTCATTGATGCTGACGGCAGAGTTTATCCCTGCGTACAGTTGATAGATGTATTTGACGCGCTGGACTTTAGAGATGTGGGAATAGAGAGGGCCTGGGAGAACTGCGGCGATCATTCCTGCAAGGCGTGTTATTTTCCTTGTTTTAACGAATTCAACAAAATAATGAGTCTTAATCCTAAAGTTGTTATAGGCCAGACATTGAGTACCTTGAAAGGGCATTGAGTTTTGAAGTTATTGATTTTGGGAAGAAGTAATAACGCATTTCAAACAATTCAAATATGAATTATCTGATAAAAGTTAATATTCTGGATAGATAATGCGAGTTCTACTTATATATTCCCCTTATACCTATCCCCACGCGTACGCCTTACGGACTGAATTATTAGGGATCACCTATTTAGCCGCGGCAGTTCGAGCCGCGGGACACGAAGTTTCGATCCTCGATCCTACGATCAATCCCCCAATAAAATTACCGGATGGTTCATTCTTCTACGGGGGGACGGATGAAGAGGTCAGGGATACGATTATACGCCAGGCTCCGGATGTAGTCGGTATATCCTGCCATTACGTTTTCAGCCATCAAGAGGCATTTAGAATCGCCTCAATAGTTAAGAGCATCGATTCCCGTATCATTACGGTGCTGGGGGGATTGTATGCCTCAGTCTATAAAGAAAGACCTCTCCTTGACTCGGATGCGTTAGACTACAGTGTGGCAGGAGAGGCAGAGAAATCTTTTACCGATCTGCTCTCGGCTCTTTCTCCAGACCCCCCGGACCTCCCGGCTATTGCCGGCCTGGTATATCTTATGGATAGCAAAGTTAATTATATCACGAAGCGACCGTGGATT
>CAKZYZ010000199.1 GCA_937885075.1 uncultured bacterium
ACCACGACCGCAGGCAGCGGCCAATTTTTGTTAACTCTATGGTATGGTAGCACTTCCATTTTTTTAATCAAGAATAAAAACCTTAAAATAGCCTAAAAACTCAGAGTTCGCTTAATTTAGGACTAGAAAGAATACTTTAAAAGCTGAAATTACTAATATTTCTGAACATGGTTTCTGGATATTACTGAAAGGTACGGAATATTTTCTTCCTTTTGAAAAGTATCCATGGTTCAAGAACGCATCAATATCCTCTATAACCGATTTAGAACTACTTCATGACCATCATTTATATTGGCCGAAATTAGATGTTGATCTAACCACTAAAATATTAGAGACCCCAGAAAAATATTCTTTAACATATAAATAACTGTTCTTCTCAAATTGAATTAAAATTATTTCTGCTATCTGTATATTTGTGAAGATTCGTGCGATTCGCGGGTAAAAATACATAGCCATTGCAACTTATTTAACGTAGAGCTAAGCAGCCCCGAGAGCTTTCGGGGCCTGCTTGATCGGTTGGTTATGTGCTGATTGTCCGAAATGAAATAGAAATGATTCTCTAATTCTGGTCAATACCCTGAAAGGGTATAACATTCCAGCCCGGGGTTTTTCCCCGGGGATAATGTCGTCCCCCCCCCACACACACGCACCCACCGTCCCACCTGTTTCCGCCATCTGACCGGAATGTTCGGTCCGTCCGGTTGGTTAGGGCTGGGAAGAAAAAGGGATTGGGGGTTTATTGGTGTGTTTATTACCCAGGGTGTTACCCTGGGCTGTTATGTTTCACCCCGTTGGGGTGATTTTTCCCTCCTTTTCTTCCTTTTGGCGCATAACGTAGAGCTAAGCTACCCCGAAAGTTTTCGGGGTCTGCTTGAGCGACTTGTTCTGATGCGTTTTATTGCCTCCCCGGAAAACATTGGGCAACCTGATCACTTTTGAACCGGGACGTCACCACCGACCCTGTGTCGGTGGAACGATGATTGACAACTAATAACGATCGCACCACCACACCCACGTCCCCCACCCCCCCGCGCGGAGCGCGGGGGGGTGGGGTTAGAGGAGGAGGATTTACGGTTTTGTTTTCAGTCATGTCTCCACCCCGACAAGCGGGGTGGTGGACTTTTTACCTTCTCTCCTTTTTCTTTTTCTCAGCCTCAGCACAGCGGTTTATTGTCCCGAGACTTAATATTAAACAACTCGGGATCCCGAAGGATTTCGGGACCCGATAATATCAATTAAGACAACTCGGGATCCCGAAGGATTTCGGTCCCGATATTATCAATTAAACAAACCGGGATCCCGAAATATTTCGGGGGAAATTTCCGAATCAATAAAATAGTTAACAGCTTGATAGATAGTTATAGCCGCGAACGCGAGAATAAACGGAACTACCGGCAGACGATATCGTCCCTCCGGCAAAAATACCATATGCACAACGGTGAAATTAAGTATCACCATACCCAATAGTATGGTTTTTCTCCAGTGATAACGGGAGATCCATGCCCCGGTAATGGCCATTAACAGAAGAACATGAAAGAGAATTACCCGAACTGGATTGCCCTGATAATGATAGTCCAGATGATAAAACCAGAATAACCGCTTGAACGCCAATCGGATAAATTGACCGGGATTATTCTTGATGAAGGCGAAGGCTTTTTCCCGGTAATAACGATTGTATTCTATTTCATCTTCTTTCTCCCCCAGATGAAAAACTCCCGCTTTCATTAACTCCCGATATCCTACTGAGCCTCCCGTGCTTACGGGATTATTAGCGAGATACAGATTGGCTCCCCCGGATGATGTAACCGGTATTATTTTACCAAAAACCCGATAATTTCTAATCTCCCATGGCAAAATTACCAGAATAAGCGGGATTAAGAAAAATATAGTACTCTTAAAAAACTGTTTATTCTCTGAAGTAGCGATCGCTAACCAAACAATTGTAAGCGCTATAAAAGGGTATAATGTCGGTCGGCAGAGAATTCCCAAACCCACGATCGCTCCACCCAAACCAAGCCATATAAACCGATGAGATGACTGACGGCTTTTCAAGAGAGCATATATGGCACCTAATATCAGGAAGGTAAAGAGAGTCTCTGTCATCAGTCGGGCAGAATAAAAAATCAATACCGGATAGATCGCCATAAGTCCGGCCGCGATCATACCCGCATCTATCATCTTAGCTTTATTCCCGGCTGAAAATGCCATCCGGGTAACTCCCATCAGCAACAGACAGGAAACAGCTCCCATAATGGACTGAATCACTCTGGCCGCCGGGAATATTGGAAACCCAAGGCGAAGAATACCAGCCAGAAAGAGGGGATACAGCGGGGGAAAAGCGGCTTTCCGATACGGTGTCAGAATCAAGCCATCTCCCTCCACCAAATTCCGGGCAATGGTCAGATAGACAGTCTCATCCTCATCCCAATGAGTCTCCGCCTGCGGCAGTGCGTAGCCAAGGCGCAAGGCAAGAGCAACAAGAAAAATAATCAGCGCAAATATATGAGCTTTATTTTTCAATAACCCATTCACTATATCAATTATCGTAAGTTATACAGGCAGAGCAACGCCGCCCAACCGGATGGAAGCAGCTCTGGAGCTTTTTCTAACTCTCTTCCATATTTCACAGCCATCTCAAGAAAATATTTAGCATGAAAAAAAGCTTCTACAAACACCCTGGTGTGTTTAAGCCAATCTTTATTATGTTCCATCTCAAAAGTTACGTCTCCGGCGCCAGCCTGCATAATCGCTTCGAATTCATCACATAATGACTGCCCTGCCGGAGCCAATTCTCTTAGAACCCCGATAATTTCCCTGGTTTCATTCTGAAGCCAATAGATCTTGAAAGATTGATAATAAAACCGATAAATGGGGTCCTCATAACCCCAATGAGAACTCGTTTTCTCTAAAAGTTTTTTCAGATCAGGAAGTTTCCCCTTAATATTCGCAAGCAACTCATCCTGCTTCCTGAACCTCTCCTCAAAAAACTTATGATAATCTTTTTCACTCATTTCCTCTGTATTATCCTTTTAACCGTTGTCGAAGACGCCCCCTCAACCACATGGCTATCTTTGCCACCACCTCTCCTTCCTCCCAGTTCATCTCCCGGTCTTCACGGTATGTAACGAAAGCCGCTTTCAGACCCGCCACAACTTCATCCCGACCTAAATTAAGAAAAGCAGAAACAATCTGCTGTTTAGTTGTGGGGACGATTCCCTTTAACTCCAAATATAGAATAGCAAAATTCACACACTCCCGTGCCAGATAATTAGGAATCATACAATAACATTCTTCCCCACAATATTTCCGATGAATTCTTAGATTCCTTCTCCTCTCTCTCTGTCCCCACCGATAAAAAACCTCCCAATGATGAAACCAATTCTTGATCCATTCCCGGGCTGGGAGGGTTAACTGCCTGGAAAGATATGGACCCATGTAATTATTCTGATCAAACAGAACAATTCCTTTTTGAATTGAATGGGCCATGGTTGTTGAAAAACAAAAATGCTCATTGAGCAACTTTTTTGTCAATGGGACAATCTGAACTTTAGGCACGAAACCTTCTGCTAATTCATATATTTTATACCGTGAAAATCTTCGATTATGGACCCAGACTATATCCAGATCCGAACTCTTCTGAGCTTCTCCTTCAGCCCGACTCCCGATAAGGATCAGAGCCCGAGTGGAAGAATAGGAATCAATTAACTTCTCACAAACAAGACGCAAAACATCCTGTACTTCTTGTCCCAGATTATTCACAATCAATCGCATTCCTTACAACCCCTATCCTTGTAACGAAAAGTACCTATTTTTAGTTACATAATCAGTAAGCTTTAAGTGAACCCCACCCTCTCGTAGCGGCTGCCTTCAGGCTGCCACAAGATGACTACCTAAAGAGGCAATGGGGTTCACGGAACTTACCAGTACAAAAAGAAAGAACAAGGGATTCACTAAAAACTTCCGCTTACGGATAAGCGCTGTGTAATGATAGTGTATATCATTGCCATGAGCAGAGAGAAAAAATTACCAACCAGGAAATAATTATTCGTGATATCTTCATTCTTATCCTGGTGCAGCCTGGTACCCAGTTTAAGAGCTCCGAAGACAATTAAAAATACAGATAAATTCCCCGAGAATAAAGACTATGGCTGCCCACAAGTAGTTCATTCCATATTCCCCTCCGGCACGAATTCAGTCAGATCAATCATTACTCCCCGGATATCACGATATTCTTCGACTAGAAGATTGTTGCGTCGTCTCCATATCTGAGACCTGTCCTTACCATACTTTTTCGCTACTTTCTCATTATTTTGCTCTGCAAGCATATCAAGGATCAGGGGATAATCTTTTCTGTCCCACCGGTCAGCCAACCCCACGATAACATCACCCAGCCTGGTAAGAATTTTACCTAACATGTGATCAGGCAAGTCGAACAAAAAATGATTTTGGCCACGCCCTTTTTTATTCAACAGGCCTCTGGCACGAGTCAATCCGGGCCCCATCATCTCGTGAGCAATCACTCGATTGATCTCTGTTTCAATCTCCCCGTAGTGAGCAACATATCGAAAGGTAAATATATATTGATACTTCATTCGTAGGTATTCTAGACAGAAGATAGATAAAACAATGGAATGAAGAGAATTCGCTATCCCTTGAAACTCATCACCCAGGGTTGTCGTATATGGGGATAGTATTTCGGATTTCAAGTCATGGTTACAGGTGGACAGAATGGTCCGGAGGTCCTGATGCAGTTTTTTAGAGTTGAGTTTCCCGCTTCCCACCACATCACCCATAAGAATAAAATATCCGGCCATACATTACCTCCATAATGCAACAGATAGAATAGTTGCAGTAAAAGCACAACTAACCATAGTGTTGCAGCAATACTGCAACATGCAAAGCAATATGTCAAGAGCAAATTACATAAATATTAATCGAGGGTTACAAACCAGGACCAAGGTAGAGCCCCCAAATCACATCCAATCACATTCAATTCGTCTGGTCCCCCCCGCCTGCCCGCCGAAGTTTTAACGAAGGCTGGATGTATTCTTCGGGGTTAAAAAAAGAGGCCGTGGTGGGGAAAATATAGTTGACGGCCCTGCCCGCCGTTTGTTAAATCCGCCATAGCCCGTAGGGCGACGGAGGAAGCCTTGGCGAAGGTTGGTTGACGGAAAACAATACAATCGGGTTCGTCTAAATTGTTCCTATTTTAAAATTCGTGTAATTTCTCCGCCCCGAAGTTTTAATCGGGGGCGTAATTCGTAGTTTATAAAAGGGGGCGAGGCAGGGGGAACTCACATCCAATCACATTCAATTCGGCTGTCACAAAGTCGCCACCGAGCTATCTGCAATGATCCTAGAAATCTTTTCGGCAGCGCACCCGTCCCCAAAAAGATCCTTTCGTTCGGAAGGGGGGTCTAAAGTCTCAACAGCTTCTATGATTGCTTTACGATCAGCCCCCACCAGCAGATTCCATCCCTCCTCTACCGTCTCCACCCACTCCGTCTCATCGCGTAGAGTGACACAGGGGACCCCGAGCATATAGGCCTCTTTCTGGACCCCGCCGGAATCGGTCAGGATCTTCTTGGCGCTGCTCTCCAGAGCCATCATCTGAAGATAGCCAACCGGATCTATCGGGCGAATCATACCCGAGAGTTCTAATCCCATCTTCTCCATTACATTCCGGGTCCGGGGATGGACCGGAAATACTACCGGCATATCCAGGCCGGCCACCGTCTCAATAATCGCCCGAAGGTTCTCCGGGTTATCCGTATTTTCCGCCCGGTGAACCGTCAGGAGATAATATCCGCCCGGCGCCAGATCAAACTCATTGAGCAAGTTGCTATCGTCGTCTAACCGCCGCCGATAATACTTTAAGGCATCATACATCACATCCCCGGTCATATAACACCCCCGGGTAATACCTTCCCTCTCCAGATTATCCACGGCGGTCTGTGTCGGACAGAATAAAAAGTCCGAAGCACGATCGGCCAGCACCCGGTTGATCTCCTCCGGCATCGCCCGATTAAAACTCCTCAGCCCCGCCTCCACATGACCAACCGGACAATGGAGCTTCACCGCGACCAACGCGGCGGCCAGGGTGCTATTGGTATCCCCATAGACAATCACCATATCCGGCTTCTCCTTCCCCAGGATCTCTTCAATCCCGATCATCATCAGTCCGGTCTGTTTCCCGTGAGAAAAAGAACCGATCTCCAGGTTATAATCCGGCTCAGGGATATCCATCTCCTGAAAAAATACCCGGGAGAGGCTGTCGTCATAGTGCTGACCGGTATGGATCAGAACTTCCTCAAATCGCTTCCGGATTTCCCGGCTTAAGGGCGCGGCTTTTATGAATTGGGGACGAGCCCCGACTACAGAACAGATCTTCATCTCTAAATTGACGCCTTCGGCGTCAATTTAGAGGTTCTGAACTAAATCAACGCCTGTTGAATACTGTGGGATACAGATTCACTGCAATTACACAAAATCCTAACTCGCCTTTTTCCGGCTATATCCGGATTTCTCAAACACAGATAAGTACTTTAACCCACTGTGGTCTTGCAGTTGAAACATATTTATAATGTACGGAATCTTGCTGGGATTTGTGCAGGGAGATCAACGTCCCCAACATTA
>CAKZYZ010000200.1 GCA_937885075.1 uncultured bacterium
ATTAAATGTGTTTTGTAGCGGATGTGTTGATGAGATAGATCAAGGCGTAAGAGTGATAAATAATGCTAAGGATTTTTTGTCGTTTTTTGTTTTTTTTTTTCAAGCAGAAGACGGCATACGAGATATATCAGTGTGACTGGAGTTCAGACGTGTGCTCTTCCGATCTAACTTTCCCGCGGAGACGGATGATTTATTCCTGGAAAATGCGCGCCGGATAGACAAGAAAATTGGAGATATTCTGGAGGCAAAAGCCCTTCCCGTTACTATCGAATCCCATCCTTTCATTGTTGCCAACGCCATCGCGAAGAGAACCGGGGATAAGGTGGGGATCATTTTTCTCGATGCTCATGGAGATAACCTCGACAGCCATAAAGGGAGCAAGTGGTCGGGAGCCTCTTGGGTCTGTCGAGCCGCAGAGGTGGAAAACGTAGATATGTCAAGTTTTGTTCAGATTGGAATGCGCGGTCCAAGAAATTTTAAAGGGCAGGCCCAATGGTTCAAGGATCGTGGCGGGAAGGTATATACATATCGGGATATTCAAGCTAAAGGAATGAATAAAGTCATTCAAGAAGCTATCTCTCACGCGAAAAAACGAAATAACAAATTATACATTAATATTGACTTTGATGTCCTGGACTTAGGGGCTGCCCCGGGGTTGGATGAACCGTTGGGAATCTCTACTGCTGATCTGCTGGAATTAATCCTGGAAGCGGGCAAGAGCGGGGTAAGCGCGCTTAATCTGGAGTGGTTCCCGACGCCGGCCTGGGAAGCTTATCATACTCCTGCCACCCCGCTATATTATATTGCCACGTGGGTCATCCTGTATCTGCTGGCGGGTGAGGCGTTACGGCGAAAGGCAGAAGATTGATCGGGCACGGCTCTTGGAAATAATCGGTCATCCCGGGTTTGGCGGGGAATCAACTGGGTAGTTCGAAAAAGGAGGATTAAGATGAGCAGGTTACCAATTAATATTTCAGGAATCGAGTTCAATTCGCCCCTATTCCTGGCAGCGGGCCCATTATCCGGAGATGCCGCGGCAGTTCGGTCCGCCGCCAGGCAGCCGGGCGTGGGGGCGGTCATCACCAAGACAATCTTTCCAGAATCAATTGAGATGGACCGACCCTGCATGGCCAAGATAGATGATCAGCTCTGGAACCATGAATGGCAAGCTTACGGCGTCGATGAAGTTATCGGCCGGTTGGCGGATCTCCAGGTTGCAGTGCCCATTATAATAAACGCACTGGGTGGTACTCTGGAAGAGATACTCGACCTGTTTCAGAAGCTGGAGCGGACCGGTCCGGCCATGCTGGAATTACCAATTGATCCGGGCTTTCCCGAGCATCCGGTTGAACTGGTCCGCGACCTGAAACATCATCTGAAAATACCTCTCATTGTTAAGGTCGGAGCCTCGTTTCCCGATCTACCCGGCCTGGCAAAAAGGCTGGAAGATGCGGGCGCGGACTGCATCTGCGCCATTAATTCCATAGGGCCGGGTCTGCTTCTTGACCCAACTACCGGAAGACCTGTCTTTGGATCCGCCCGGGGATATGGGAATATGACGGGTCCGGCCATCAAGCCAATTGCCCTGAGGTGCGTCGCGGAGATAGCCCGGGCAGTCAATATTCCGGTAATCGGGTGCGGTGGCATTTCTCGCGGCCAGGACGTCATCGATATGGTCAGATGCGGGGCCAGCGCGGTCAGTCTCCATACGAGATCGGAAGAGCACACGTCTGAACTCCAGTCACACTGATATATCTCGTATGCCGTCTTCTGCTTGAAAAAAAAAAACCCACCCCCCCACCCCCCCCCTCCCCACCCCCCTCCCCCCCCCCCCCTCCTCCCCCTCCCCCCCACCTACACACCTCGCTCCACTCACTACGCCTCCGACCAC
>CAKZYZ010000201.1 GCA_937885075.1 uncultured bacterium
CTGAGGGATGTTGGACAACCCCGGCTCTAACCATATTCAAGTCTATATAACTCATGCATCGAACCAGATGTTTCCCCGACTGGACCGCCGTCGCATGGTATCGGTCTTCCCAGAAAGCCCCCTTACGGTCTTTGCGGTAATTATATTCCTGGGCAACTCTACCTTCCACCAGTTGCAGTGATCGGGGGATTGTCTCTTCATCATCCCCATCAACCACCAGGAGGTGAATGTGATTGGATGTCACCATAAAATTGAGAATGCACATTCCATAGCGTTTTTTCGCTTCATAAAGCCAGTGTATCCATCTCCGTCGATCCCGTGGGAATTTGAGGAGGAACTCTTTTTTATGGCATCGGTGAGTAATATGCCAAACAAAACCGGGAATATGATGTCTGTTCGCTCTGGGCATAAGAACCTACTTTCCTTAGAGGTCCAGTTTTAACCATAAAACTGGACCTCTAAGAGCCGTGAGAGACATAAAATATATATTACTTCTTTATTCATAACGCCTTAGGCAGGTCCGACCCTAATAGAAATTTTCAAGTAAAGACTATAATACTCACAGAAAGACACTCTCTTCTCCAGGCCCGGATTAAATGAGAAGAAGGGGCAGAATTCCTTCACCATCTCCTCATCGTAGTTCTTGGGATAATACATGGTCTGGAACTGGAGCCAGTAGTAGCCGGGCGGAACAAAGGTATCGGCCAGTTCTTTCTTTTTCAGAACCAGGCGATCGATCATTGGTTTGAAAAACCCCTTCCCCAGCAGGCCCAGCCCGAATTTGCGGAGGAAATAGCGCCGGGCCCGGGCCGGGTTGGTCCCTAAGAGTTTTTCAAACCGTTCTATCACCCCCCTCCAATAATCGGGGTCGAAACCGTCTTCCCGACGACCCGAACGAGGCATAAGTACGGTTTGTGAATTAAAACACTGATATCTATGCCGCAGCGCCCGGGCGATAATATTAATCTTGAGCGCGATATACAGCTCCTCCAGGGAAGAAAAAACATTGGTTGCATCAACAACCAGCTCCCAGGTCTCATCAGCGGTATATTCATTTTCTTCTGAGAAACCCCGGCAGCCCCGGTGCATGTAAGCCAGGACGATTACCTTGTAGAGCTCGGGATACTCCCGGGTCATCTCCAGGATGGCGGAGAGTTGATCTTCGTTGACTCCCTTCACCGCGACGAAAAATATCATGAGTTTCAGACCGAGCCGACGCGCGTTTTTTAGTAATTCTTCTCGCTGCCCGGCCAGCGGCCTCCCCCTCATCCTCTCATAGATACTATCATCATGGCGCGCGTCAAAGCTGGGAGCTATCGCGTAGAGACCGTGCTCTTTCAGGGAAGTAAGATAGTCGAAGTCATCCAGCTTCAGGGCGTTGGTGACCAGCACCGGATAATTACCCGAACTTCTCACCAACCGGATGATCTCGGGAAGATCCTTTCTCAACGTTGGCTCACCGCCGTGCAGCTTGAACATGATCCCTGCTCCCCGGATAGGAATCAGCTTCTCTTCAATCTCGGAGAGAGGCATCTCCCGGGGCATGACCCGGTCTTCATCACCGGCAAAGCAGATCGGACATTTCAGGTTGCAATCCAGGGTAGCCGTAAAGGCACAGGACTCGACCGCGGTCGGCCGGGTGGGAAAATGTTTCCGGAGAAGACCGTACAGGCGTGCCAGGTCCCGGTAGTAATGAGCGTACTTAGCGATCAGAGGGCGGAAAGATCCGTGCTCCGGGCACTCTTTCTCCATATAAACGGAACCCCCATCTTCAACCACGACCGCCGGAATACGCATACGGCAGACGGGACAGAGGCTGTAAGTTTCTCTGATCGGTTCGATTTTATCCATGGAGTTGTTATACAGGCCTGGAAGGGTGCTGGGAAGAGTAAAAATATGATGCAGGATGGAAAAACAGATGCGGAATGTCGAAGCAAAGCGGAGATCCCGCCGTAGGCGGGACAAGATAGTAAGCAGTAAGCGGTGAGCAGTTAGCGGTAAAAGCACCGCCCCTCCACTCCCTGCTCACTGCTTACCGCTCACTCCCCCTCCCTACCTCGTAACCGGAATATCCCCCAACGATCCGAAATATGCCCT
>CAKZYZ010000202.1 GCA_937885075.1 uncultured bacterium
CTCTTCCGATCTTCCCGCTTCCTCCATCTTTGATTCGCTTGCCACCATGGTTATCGGCGGCAACCTTCTCAAGATCCTCTCCTGGTATGATAATGAATGGGGATACTCCAACCGGTGTGTTGATCTTCTCCGGAGGATGGCGTAAGGCTGGAGACGGAAGACGGAAGACGGGAGACGGGAGACGGAAGACAGAAGACGGAAGACGGAAGACAGAAGACGGAAGACGGAAGACAGAAGACGGAAGACGGAAGACGGAATGCGGGGATATAGGATTAATATATTATTTCTGAATATTGGATCTCTGGGAGGGATTTAGATGGCTAAACTGGGGATAGAAGATCTTGAATTGAAAGGAAAGCGGGTTCTGATCAGGGTGGATTTTAATGTTCCACTTGATCAGGACCGGCGGATTACAGATGACACCAGGATTAAGGCGGCTCTGCCTACTATCAGGTATGTGATCGAGCATGGCGCCCGGGCGATTCTGGTCTCTCACCTGGGGCGTCCGAAAGGGAAGAAAGACCCGGCATTCAGCCTCGCGCCGGTTGCCGTTCATCTCTCCGAACTTCTCCACCGGGAGGTGGAATTTGTTGATGACTGTATCGGGCCGAAGGTAGAAGCGGCGGTCGAGGGGATGAAGGATGGAGATGTTCTCCTCCTGGAGAATCTCCGGTTTTATCCCGGGGAGAAGGCGGGGGATGATGATTTTTCCCGTCAACTCGCTTCGCTGGGGGAGGTCTATATAGATGACGCCTTTGGAACCGCGCATCGGGCTCACGCTTCAATGGTAGGGGTGACCTCCTACATTGATCAGTGCGCGGCCGGATTTCTCCTCCAAAAGGAGATTGAGTACCTGGGGCACGAACTGGAAGATCCGAGAAGGCCGTTCGTCGCGATCCTCGGGGGCGCCAAGGTCTCGGACAAGATCCAGGTAATTGAGAATTTTATCGCCCGGGTTGACACGATCATGATCGGAGGGGCGATGGCCTATACTTTTCTCAAAGCGATGGGAGTTCCGGTTGGCTCGTCAAAAGTTGAGGAAGTGATCGAGGATAAGAAAGGCAACAGTATCGATGTCTCCTTGCTGGTGCGGGATATTTTAGCTAAATCCGCCGCGCAGGGAGTTGAGATTCTCCTCCCGGAAGATCATATTGAAGCTGACCGTTTTGCCGCGGACGCGGAGATTAAGATTGTCCCCCGGGATGGGATCGAAGACGGCTGGATGGGGATGGATATCGGACCTGAGACTAGCCGGATATATTCCGAAAAAATAAAGGAAGCCGGGACTGTGGTCTGGAACGGACCGATGGGGGTCTTTGAGATGAAGCCGTTTGCCGGAGGCACCATGGCGATCGCTCAGGCGCTGGCGGAATCGGACGCGGTCTCTATCATCGGCGGCGGAGATTCAGTCGCCGCGGTCAATCAGAGCGGCCTGGCTGATAAGATCACCCACATCTCCACCGGGGGAGGCGCTTCCCTGGAGATGCTCTCCGGGAAAGTCCTCCCCGGTATTGCCGCCCTATCCGATCTGCGATAATGAATTAGCCACAAAGGCACTAAGACACTAAGAAGTAGACAGAAGGCAAGAGAAATTATAGTTATTACATCTTTAATTCTTTTCTTTGTGCCTTTGTGTCTTAGTGGCAAAAAATTGCGAAGCTAATTTCTATCAGGAGAAAATAATGAGAAAACCGTTAATTGCCGGTAACTGGAAACTGCAGAAAACCATACCCGAAGCCACGGCGCTG
Source organism: uncultured bacterium (assembly GCA_937885075.1). GTDB lineage: Bacteria > Auribacterota > Erginobacteria > Erginobacterales > Erginobacteraceae > CAKZYZ01. Next base: position 1,749 of record CAKZYZ010000202.1, read on the forward strand.
GCCGGGGAGTTAAAGAATGAACTGGCGGATTTTACCGGGGCTGATCTGCTGGTCTGCCCTCCCTTCATTGACCTCGGGGTAGTCGGCCGGGAGATATTGGGTAGTCCCATAGAACTGGGTGCGCAGGATATCTTCTGGGAAGATACCGGTGCTTTCACCGGCGAGGTCTCAGGGCCGATGCTTAAATCAGCCGGGTGCAGCTATGTTATTGTCGGCCATTCCGAGCGGCGAGGGTTTTTCGGAGATACCGATGAAGTTGTGAACAAGAAACTGAAAGCGGCGGTCAGATCAGTTCTTATCCCCATCCTCTGCGTGGGAGAGTCGCTGGAGAAACGAGAGCAGAAAGTGACCAAGGAGTTCCTCCGCAAGCAGATCGGGGCGAGCATCCAGGGGATCGGTATTGAATGGATCGCCCGGATTGTAGTTGCCTATGAGCCGATCTGGGCGATCGGGACGGGGCTCTCCGCCTCTCCGCGGATGGCCAATAAAACCCATCGTTTTATCCGGGAACTCTTTGCCGAGCATTATGACGAATCGATCGCGAAGAACCTCAGGATTCTCTATGGCGGGAGCGTCAAGCCGGATAATGCCCGTGCATTGATAGCCGAAGAAGATATTGATGGATTCCTGATTGGTGGAGCCAGTCTGAAAGCTGATTCATTTGCCACTATCGCTCGCTATAGCGTATTATAAAGTAGCACTTTGGCGCTAATTTAATGCTTCGGAATTTTTTCTCCCGAAATACTTCGGGATCCCGGTTTGTGTAATTGATAATATCGGGACCGAAATACTTCGGGATCCCGGTTTGTGTAATTGATAATATCGGGACCGAAATCCTTCGGGATCCCGGTTTGTTTAATTGAATTTATCGGGACCGAAATACTTCGGGATCCCGGTTTGTTTAATTGATATTACCGGGTCCCGAAATACTTCGGGATCCCGAGTTGTTTAATATTAAGTCTCGGGACAATAAATGAGATAATACTGGAGTACTGGAGTAATGGAGTGATGGGGGCGCCTTCCCAACACTCCAATACTCCAATATTCCAGAACAGTTGCCCGGAGCAAAGCGACGGGCTATGTTCTACATTGAAGATGTTCATCGTTAAAGCAAAAAAACGTTGAAGGTCGTTGAAAGACAAAAAATTAAGAAAAGGAGCAAAATAATCAAATGTTATTCACTATATTAATCATCTTATACGTAGTTGTCTGTGTCGCTCTGGTTGTCATCGTCCTGCTTCAGTCGGGAAAAGGCGGCGGCCTGACCGGGATATTTGGTTCGGGGGGAGGCGGTCAGACTATCTTCGGAGCCCGAGCCGGTGATGTTATGACCAAGACGACCACTATTCTAGCGGTCTGTTTCATGGTCTTCTCTCTGGTTTTAGCCATTCTATCCACTCAGCGTAATTCTTCGCTGACCGAGGAAATTGAAGCAGCTGGCATGGAGATGCCTATCTCTCCGGATACCGCCACCGCGGAAGAAGAGGCAACCGCGGAATCCGCGGCGACATCATCCCCCATTTCTGCTGATGAGACCGAAGCTCCTCCGCCCGCGGAGTAAGTCTCAGAGAGCCTTAAGTAGTGCCGCTAAATCGCACTCCGAGATAGATGGAGAGGCACAGAATTACAAAATCATACATTATCTGACGATCGTCAGATAATGTATGATTTTGTAATTATCTCTCACCCAGACAATTAAAGGATTATTTCCGATTGTCAGGAAGTGTGTATTAAATTTATGTTTTATTAGATTCGTTCCAGTTCCCTGATCCCGATAATCGTTTTGCTGTCCATGATATCGCCGGCTTCGATCAATTCTTTTACTTCCTCCAGAGGGATTACGACCGGTTCCAGGGCGATCTCATCACCCCCGGATAATTTTACCGGGTGAAGGTCTTCGGCCAGATAGACATGGATGATCTCGCTGCTGATACCGAAGGAGGGATAATAACTCCTGAGATGAGTGAGCTTCTCCGTCCGGTAGCCGGTCTCTTCCATCAACTCCCTTCTGATACAGTCTTCCGGAGTTTCTCCCTCGTCTAACTTTCCCGCGGGGATCTCCATAGTAATTTTATCGGCCGCTTTCCGGTACTGGCGAACCATTATTATTCTTCCGTCGGGGAAGAGCGCGACCGCCGCCGCTGCCCCCGGATGTTCCAGGATGATTCTTTTCTTCTCTTCTCCGTTGGGAAATTTTACCAGATATTCCTGGAGAGAGAAGAAGGGACCCCGATAGATCTCCCGGCTGTCTTTTGTCTGGTAGAGAGAAATTTGATTCATGTGATCCACTTTTTGTTTATATTGATAAGGCTTATCCAGAATAGAATTACTCCGGAAGCGGCAATGATGAGAAAGTCCAGGCTCAACGGTATCATATTATCTCCATTGATGGCACCATGAAGAATATCAACCCCATAAGTTAAGGGCAATAAAATAGGATAATGGCCGCAGAAAGACAGGAAGAGATGCCACGGGAAAGAAGAGGCCGCAAAGAAATATCATGAGAAAACGGAAAAAATTTGAAAATGTTTGTGCTTCAAAAACTTCTTTTACTGAGACCGCGATGAAGAGGCCGAGAAATGTTGAAACAATCGCGATCAAGCCGATGGCGGGAATTATCATGGCCCAGGAAATACCGGAGAGGTCAGTGAGGATCAGAGCAAGAATAATCGGGATAAAAGCGTTAACTGAACCGAATATAATTGCTCCGGTGGTCTTGGAGAGCATGAGAAGTTTTAGAGAAATAGGAGCCAGAAGCAAACGATCAAACGACCGATTCTTTTTCTCGAATGTGATTATTACCGAAAGCATGGAGGTGGTTCCGAATAACACGAGATAGCGATAACCCCCGGGAGTAGCTCCGAGATCGGAAGAGCACACGTCTGAACTCCAGTCACACTGATATATCTCGTATGCCGTCTTCTGCTTGAAAAAAAAAAAAAAAACTCCATCCACCCCCCCCCCCTCCCCCCCCTCTCCCCCCCCCCCCCTCCACCCCCCCCCCCATTAAGCAATCTATCGACACACATAAACAGTGACAAACTGTAGTACGTCTCAA
>CAKZYZ010000203.1 GCA_937885075.1 uncultured bacterium
GAGTTGAGGTGCAGGAAGTAGGTTGCTATGCACAAATGCATATAGCAACGGTGTTCGACAGGTGATTGATCGTGGGGGTGGGGAGGAGTGGGGGGGGGGGTGGTGGGGGTGTGTTTTAATTTTTTTTTTAATGATACGGCGACCACCGAGATCTACACTCTTTCCCTACACGACGCTCTTCCGATCTTCTGATATTGGCTACTACCAATCCGGCCCGGTTATTAGGGGTTGAAGATCGGAAAGGAGATATCCGGGTAGGGATGGATGCCGATCTGGTCATAATGGATAAGAGATGCAATATTAAAAGAACCATAATCGCGGGAGAGACGGTTTTTCGGAAAAATTGAGGCATTTTCCGAATTGACAGGCAATATCAATAAGATAAACTATTGTAATCTATTGATCCGCAAAAGACGGATTAATACTGAATTTTTAAAATAATAATTTTTACAGAGTAAAAATTAGGAGGTAAGAATGATGAAGAAATTAGTAATGGTGGGATCTCTAGTTGCTGTCGTATCGGCAGTGATTATGATGATCGCTATTTCGCCTGCCGCGGCGGGGCCGAAGAAGACGATCGCTGTCTCCCAGTTTGAGAATAAGTCCGGCTGGTCCGGCCAGTGGAAGATGGGCTGGGGGATGCAGGAGATGATGGCTACATCTCTGATAAATACTGGTAAGTTCACTGTGCTGGAACGACAGGATCTTAGCGCCATCATGGCTGAGCAGGACCTGGGAGCCAGCGGCCGGACCGGAAAAGGATCAGCTGCCGCGATCGGGAAACTGGGAAAATCCCAGATCTTGATCTCGGGCGCGGTTACCGAGTTCGAGGAGAAGAAAGGCGGGGAAGGAGCCGGTTTCGGCTTCAAAGGATTCCGGATTGGGGGTAGTCATGAGCAGGCCCATGTAGCGATCAATGTTCGGATATATGATACTACCAGCGGCGAGGTTCTTGACTCCATCCGGGTGACCGGAACCGCCGATGCCGGAGGTCTCAAGCTGGGCTACAGCAACTCGGACTTTGGTGGTGATCTGGGCGGCTTTCGGAAGACCCCGCTGGGAGAAGCAACCCAGGAAGCCATCGATGAGGCGGTCCAGAAGATCGCCAGTCGGCTCAAGAGTGTCCCCTGGCAGGGGAAGCTCATCAAAGCCACTCCATCTAAAGTCTATATAAATTCCGGGAGCAAGGGTGGTATGGATGATGGGATGGAGTTTGATGTCTACCGGCCGGGAGAAGAACTGGTCGATCCCGATACCGGGATGACCCTGGGCGCCGAGACCGAGAAGATTGGACGGGTCAAGGTTACCAGTGTCAAAGAGAAATATTCCATCGCCAAGATTGTCTCCGGTTCCGACATGCAGCGGGGCGATCTGCTCCAATCCGATTAGATGATTCGCTGGTTTTTCAAGCTTATTATCCTGGCAGTACTCGTGGCGCTGTTATTTGGATTCTGGTTGCTCTATAAGGATAAGACTGAGGAAGAGAAGCAGGAATTTCGGTATGGGGTGTCCAGTACCGTACAGTCTGCTGGCCAGATGGTCACCGAGGCATGGGGAAAGGTAGTGGAGAGAGTGCAGGAGGTTTTCAGGGGGGGAGAGGAAGAGTAATGAAGCAAGTAAACAGTGATCAGTAATCAGTTGGCCCGGTAAGTCCAGAGAGGCGTACCGATTACTGATAACCGATCACCGATTATTTTCTTCCAAGGCCCGTCTTGCCGGGAGAGGCGTACCGATTACCGATAACCGATCACCGATTACTTTCTTCCAAGGCCCGTCTTGCCGGGAGAGGCGTACCGATTACCGATAACCGATCACTGATTACTTTCTTCCAAGGCCCGTCTTGCCGGGAGAGGCGTACCGATTACCGATAACCGATCACTGATTACTTTCTTTTAAAATACTCTCTATGAATACTCCCTCTCATCATTCTTCTCCACAAGATCCCTCCTCCCTCCAATTCTACCTCCGCACCTTCGGCTGCCAGATGAATCAGCATGATTCGGAGAAGATCTCCGGGATGCTTGAATCACGGGGCTGGAGTCGGACCGGGGATGAGAAAGAAGCCGATCTGATTCTGCTTAACACCTGTAGTGTTCGTCGTCATGCCGAGGAACGGGTTCTGGGTCGGCTCGCCCGTTACCGTTGGGAGAAAGAAAAGCGTCCCGGACTGCTGGTGGGGGTGATCGGATGTATGGCTCAGATATGGAAGGATGCTCTCTGGGAGAAGTTCCCCGAATTGGACCTGGTCCTGGGGCCGGGCAGCTTTGCCCGTCTTCCGGATGAGGTTGATGCTCTCCTCTCTGCCGGAGGGAATAGATTGGCGGATCGTTTTGACGAGCCCGGTGATTTTTTTGAGATTCCCTCCAGGCGTCTGGATTCTCTCCATGGCTGGGTTACCGTCATGCGGGGGTGTGACAATTTCTGTTCTTACTGCGTTGTACCGTACGCGCGGGGTAGGGAAGTGAGCCGCCCCCCGGAGGAGATCATAGAGGAAGTCAGCTCCCTGGGAAAAAATGGCTATAAAGAGATCACCCTGCTGGGGCAGAATGTAAATTCCTATCGAGGCCAGGACTGCGGCGGAGATCTGGTTGATTTTCCCGGTCTGCTGAGGCGCCTTAACCTGGTCGAGAGGATTGAGCGGATCCGTTTTGTTACCTCCCATCCGAAAGATATTTCACCGGGATTAATTACCGCGATCGCGGACCTGGAGAAGGTCTGCGAATCCATTCATTTTCCCGCCCAATCCGGATCAGACCCCATCCTGAAGAAGATGCTGAGGGGATATACTCGGGGCGAATATCTGAAGAGGGCGCGAGAACTTCAACTCGCGATCCCCGGGGTTGCTCTGGCCTCGGATTTTATCGTCGGTTTTCCCGGGGAGACCGATGCTGACTTCTCCCGGACTCTTGAACTACTCCAGGAGGTTCGCTTTGATCGGATCTTCGCCTTTGTCTATTCGCCTCGCCCGAAGACCTCGGCGGCAAAGCTTCCGGATGATATCCCCCCGGAGGTGAAATCCGCTCGTCTCCAGGAGCTGCTGGCTCTTCAGAGGAGTATCTCCCTTGAGAAGAATCAGGAACTGCTGGGGCAGGAGGTGGAGGTTTTGGTTGAGGGCCAGAACCGGAAGTACCCCGAGCGGGGAGAGGGGTTGACCCGAACCGGGAAGAGAGTCTTCTTTCCCTGGGAAGATGGAACACGGGGAGAGTTGATCAATGTTCGGATAGAAAGGGTAACCAACTTGAGTCTATACTCTCTTATTTTTCCGGTGGGAAAATAAGATTGTGCAAGCATGGATCAATATTCTATGGAATAATAAGACTGGAATTTGTGACCAAGCGGTAAATATTTCTCAGAAAAAGAGAAAACACCCCACTACAGTTATCGTTGGCGAGCGAAAGTTCAATAGCCAAAGGAATGACCAAAAACCCAAACAGTCTCTTCTGGATAAAACCGGCATGGGTCTGAGCCAGGTTGTCCGCCAGGCGAAAGCGAACAACTTTTTTATCCGCCATAGTGCTTGCATCCCGAACTTGATTCGGGGCTTTAGCGCCGGAGGAAGGCACTTCAAACTTTAGGCACTTATAACTTCTTAAACGCACTTAATGTACTTATAACTCCTTCATACATTAGGGGTTTCTTTTAAGAGAGCCGAAAGCTAAAATGCTCAAAAAGCCAAGTGAAGCGACAACTTTCAACTTTAGGCACTTAAGGCACTTATAACTTCTTCATGGCGAATAATATAAAGATAAATTATAAAGGTTTGACCCCAATCTGGACCCGGCCGTGGCTGCTGGTAGTGCTCATTCTGCTGGTCTATGCTAACTCCTGGGGGAATCCCTTTATTCTGGATGATGTTACTCATATTCAGGATAATCGCCAGCTTACACGGTGGGAGAACTGGACCGGGGTATTTACATCACCTTTCTTCGAGTTTAAAGAGGTTGGTCTGGCCCAGTATTACCGTCCCCTGGTTAAGCTGACCTATAAGATTGAGAGGTTAGTATTCGGAATAAACCCGTTCGGCTATCATCTCGTCAATACCGCCCTTCACTGTATCAATACACTTTTGCTCTATCTGATCTGCCGGCTTCTTATCGGTACCCCCGGACCCGCGTTTATCGCGGCGCTTATCTTCGGGATTCATCCGCTCCAGACCGAGGAGGTAAGCTATATCTCGGGGTTGGGAGGATTGGGAGCCGTTGGGGGGATACTGGCGTCGCTCTATTTATTTATCCGCTTCCGGATAAGCGGTCGGTTCTGGTGGTACCTGTTATCTATCTTTATGTTTACGTTAGGTCTCTTGTTTAAAGAAAGCGCTATGATTATGCCGGTTATGCTGGGGTGGCTTATTATCATATTCCGGCCGAATCGAGATAAACCTGATGGGCGGCTGCCGAAGGGATTATTATATCTGGTTCCATATATCCTCTGCCTGGCAGGTTATCTATATCTGCGCTCATCCTTTCTGGTCAAGACCGACTTTCTCTCTGGAATGAATGAGGAGATCTGGATCCGGTTTCTGACCTTCGGCCAGGGACTCTGGATCTACCTTGGACTCTACCTCTTCCCCCTCCATCTTCATTTTTACCGTTCCCTCGAACTTCTTCCTCATGGCTGGTACCTCCTCCCGCTTATTCTCCTGGGCACCGCCGCGGTATTTCTCTTCAAGGCGGCCGGGAGATCCGGGCGGTCTTTCTCCCTGGTCTCCGTTGGGTTGGGATGGTCTATTATCGCGCTCCTCCCTTTTTCCGGTCTTACCCCCATCTTCCTGGAAGGAGGATTTCTCTTCTGGGCGGAGCACTTTATGTACCTCTCCCTGGCTGGACTGGGAATGGTCTCCGCGGGAATCTTCTCCGGTTGTCTGGCTTCCGGCCCTCTCAGGCCCGCGGTCAGGATAACCGCCGTGGTCTGCGCGATCCTGATTGTCCTCAGTCTGGGGATACTCACCATAAGACAGAACGGTTTCTGGTCCGATGAACTGGTCTTCTTTGAGCGGATGAATAAATATGAACCGGATCTCTTCCGGACTGCCGGCCTGCTTGGTATTGCGTATCTGAAGCACGGCAGGATAGCGGACGCGATACAGGCGGATATCCACGCCCGCGCGCTTCTGCTCTCTCCATATGGTCCCGACCGAGCGGCGGAGCTAACTTCAATGGATAGATATATGCTGAAGATTGTACTCTGGAGATTATCCCAGAGTTATCGCATGGTCCAAAAGTATGACAGAGCATTAGATACTGCCCGAGAATTGGAGGCTCTTTATCCGGATGGTTATGAAGGAAAGTATCTTATGGGCCGGGCTCTCTCCGAGAGCGGAGATAATGCCGAGGCGCTGCCCTATCTGGAGGCCGCGTACAAACTACGCCGGGATAACTTTGAACTCGTCCGGACCCTGATCCTCTGTTATCAAAACCTGGGAGATTTTGAACGGAGCAAAAAGATCTGGAGCGAAGCATCCCGCCGGATCCCCGAATTCCGTAAGGCGAAAGAGATTTTGAAGGAACGGGGAAAGTAAGTGCCTAAAGTGCGCTTAAGTGCCTAAAGTTGGAAGTTGACGCCTTCACTAGGCGTTTCAGGTATCTGAGCGCCTTGATGAAGGTGGCAAAGTAACTTAAAGTGCAGAAATCCGCATCGATTATGGAGCAGCCCATTAAATTGTTTAAACAGTGTAACAGTTGAGGTATTGAAATTCTGAATTGATTTAAGTAGTATCTTCACAATATCTTTCTAATCGAGGTTCGTCCTGGTTGAATCCTAAAATAGAAACAACCATGCGAAAGCGAACAACTTTTTCTATCCGCCATAGTGCTTGTATTCCTAACTTGATTGGGGATGCAAGCACAACGGAGGAAGGCACTTCTTTCAAGAAGTGCTGGCCAAAAGCGAGCATGGCGAGGCTAAGCGACAACTTTAGGCACTTTAGCGCACTTTAGGCACTTTCAACTTCTTCAAAAGGCACTTATAACTTCTTTCATGACAAAACTCACTCCCATGATGAAACAGTACCGGGCGATGAAAGCGGTCGCCGGGGACGCGATCCTCCTCTTCCGGTTGGGCGATTTTTACGAGATGTTCAACGAGGATGCTAAGATTGCCGCCCCGATTATGGAGATCTCGCTTACCGCCCGTCATACCACACCGATGTGCGGAATTCCCCATCACGCGGTTGATAGTTATCTCGCGAAACTTCTCAAAGCCGGGAAGAAGGTTGCCATCTGCGATCAGGTAGAAGATCCCCGACAGTCTAAAGGGATCGTAAAACGTGAGATTACCAGGATTATAACTCCCGGCACAGCGGTTGAGGAAGGCGTGCTCAAGAGCACCGCGTCCAACTACCTGGCAGCGGTTAATCGCATCGGTAGAATCTATGGCCTGGCCTGTATTGAGCTTTCGACCGGAGAGTTCAAAGTAGCCGAACCGGGTTCTCTGGATGAACTGCAGAATGAACTGGAGAGGCTCCGGCCCAGTGAGTGTCTGATTCCGGTCGGACTGGACCTGCCCTGGAAGGAATTTCTCTTCCGGCTGCCGGAGATGATTCTGACTCCTCTGGAAGACTGGTTCTTTGATTTTGATATGTCCTATCAAACTCTGAAGAAGCAGTTCGGGACCGCTACTCTGGACGGCTTCGGATGCCAGGGGATGATTCCGGGAATCGGCGCCGCCGGAGCCATTATCAGTTATGTAAATGAGAATCTAAGGACTTCCCTTTCTCATATTCATTCCATCTCGGTCTATTCCCCGAAAGAATTCATGGTAATGGATGGGGCGTCTCAGAGCAATCTGGAGATCATTGAACCGCTTCGCGGAGCAGATCGGGCCGCGACCCTCCTCGGGGTTCTTGATCGGACGGTTACTTCGATGGGGAGCCGGACTCTTCGCGATTGGCTTCTCCATCCGCTTCTCAATCCCGAGGAGATCAATAAGAGGTTAGACGCGGTAGAAGAACTGACAAAAGAACGCGGCGCGCTCAGCTCGAGCCGGGAACTGCTCAAGGAGGTTCGGGATATCGGAAGGATTATCGGGCGGGTATCCTGTGGGAAGTCCAATGCGCGAGATCTGGCTGTCATCAGGGAATCGCTCATTGCCGTCCCCCGGATTAAAGATTCTCTGGCCGGCCTGAATTCGGATCTGATCAAGGAAGATATATCAAATCTCCACGCTCCCCCTGATCTGGTCTCTCTTCTTCAGGATGCGCTGGTGGATGCTCCGCCGCTTACTATAAAAGATGGGGGGATGATCCGATCCGGTTATAACTCCGATCTTGATGAACTCCACAGCCTGGCCCGGGAGGGAAAGAACTGGATCAGCCGATTCCAGGAGGAAGAGATCATCCGTTCCGGGATAAAGTCACTGAAGGTCCGCTATAATAAAATTTTCGGATATTTTATTGAAGTAACCCGCGCCAATCTATCCCTGGTTCCGGAAAATTATATCAGGAAACAGACCCTCGCCAACGCGGAACGATATATCACCGAAGAGTTAAAGAACTATGAGAATAAAGTCCTGGGGGCTCAGGAGAAAGCATCCGCGCTGGAATATAAATTATTTGAGGAAATACGGGATAGAGTTCGTGATGAGGCTCATTTAATCCAGAGCTGCGCCCGGGCGGTCGGGGCCATTGACGCTCTGGAATCGTTGGCGGTGGCGGCTCTCTCCCACAAGTATGTCAAACCAAAGATTGACTCTTCCGATCGGCTGGAGCTGATAAATGGACGCCATCCGGTGATAGAGCGGATCCTGCTGGAAGAACGGTTTGTGGGAAATGATACCATTATGGACGGTGATGAAAATCAGATCTTTATCATCACCGGTCCGAATATGGCCGGAAAATCGACCTATATCCGCCAGGTCGCCTTGATTGTCCTGATGGCCCAGATCGGGAGTTTTGTTCCCGCCGACTCAGCCCGGATCGGAGTGGTGGACAGGATTTTTACCCGGGTAGGCGCTTCTGATGAACTGGCCCGGGGTCAGAGTACATTTATGGTTGAGATGGTTGAGACGGCAAATATTCTCCATCACGCTACCTCACGGAGCTTGGTGGTGCTGGACGAAATCGGGCGGGGGACCAGTACCTTCGATGGCATCAGTATCGCCTGGGCGGTAGCGGAGTATCTCCATAATCATCAACCGTCAAAGGCTCGAACATTATTTGCCACTCACTATCATGAACTGACTGAACTGGAACAGATACTTCCGGGGGTGAAGAATTACAATGTGGTGGTGAGGGAGTGGAATGATGAAGTGGTATTTTTAAGGAAGGTTATCCGGGGCGGCACCGACAAGAGCTATGGGATTCAGGTGGCGCGATTGGCCGGCCTCCCCCGTTCAATAATAGATCGGGCCGGCGTTATCCTGGCTAACCTGGAAGAAGAGTCTATCTCAGCGGATGGAAAGCCGAAGTTCGTGGGAGATGATAAAACCAGAAAACCCGGTTCGGCCCGGCAGCTCTATCTATTTGAGACCGATTCCAGCCACCCGGTCCTCTCCGAGCTGAGAAATATCAATCTCGATCACCTGACCCCATTTGAAGCAATGCAGCGCTTGAAGATGATGAAGGAACGGGTGATGGACAGTTGACGGGGAAGGAAGGTTGACAGTTGACGGAGAAAAAAGTTAACGGTTGACGGTTGACGGGGGAAGAGAAGAATATCCAATGAAAAGGACTAATAGACAAGACGATTTAGGGACAGGACGATTAAAAACAAAAGAATTTAGGCAGGACGATTGCAGACAGGGCGATTAAAGGCAAAAAGGAATTTAGGCAGGACGATTACAGACAGGACTATTACCCCGAAATAATCGGGATGCAAGCAAAGAAAAGAAATAAAGGCCAAGGCGAGGCTAATAGTCTTGTCTGTAATGGTCCTGTCAAAAAAGGGGGTGAGGTAGGGGGAAGAATAGTCCTGACTGCAATGGTCCTGTCATAAAAGGGAGAAGGCCTTACTAGGATAGTTTAACCAGGCAAGATATATTTTTCTGCAAGACCAGCATTAATATGATACTATAGAGGTAATTTCCTATTCTGGGATATTTTAACAAAATTCTAATTATGATGATTGGACAATTTCTTGCGTTGCATCAATCCAATTACGAATGTCAATGTTCAAAACTATAAAGTAGCGACCGAAGGGAGCTAATTTATATTATAAAGGAGCAGTTCTCATGCGCACTATGGTGGAACTTACCATTCCAAAAGATTATAAAGACGAACCGATATTCTATCAGCTGATAAAGAAATTTGAGGTTATCCCCACCATCATTGAAGCTTCATTTTCCACCGATAACGGCTGGGCGTACATTAAGATTGAAGGGGAAGAGAATGAGATCAAGAAAGCCTTCGAATTTTTAAGATCAAAGAACATAATCGTCGATACCCGGTTGTAAAGGGGATCAGGTTATCAGGGGATCAGGATATCAGGGGATCAGGTTATCAGGGGATCAGGTTATCAGGATATCAGGAGATCAGGTTATCAGGAGATCAGGTTCTCAGGCATAGGCGGCTCCTACCTGATACCCTGATCCCCCGATACCCTGATCCCCTGATCTCCTGATATCCATTTATACTGAGTTTTGAGTCACAGGTTAATTAAATTATAATCTAAAATTTCGCTCTCTCGCTAACAACCCAGGATAAATATATAATAATTTTTACGAAGTAAAAATTATGACTGACAAATTCACTAAAATTTTGCGCAGAAAGCACCATCTTGGTCACCTGGTCCTTGAGAATGTGGTGGTCGGCTCCTTTATGGGTGCGCTGATCGGCCTTATCTTAAAAGGATATTTAAAATATCTGGCAAACCTGGAGATGGACTGGGTAATATTCCTTCTGATCGGTTTGATGATCGGTCTCTTCAGTGGTTTTGCCCGGCAGAGTCATCGGGCATATAAGGCATATGGGAAGAAGCTGACCGATACTCTCCGGGAGAGTGAGAGTCAGTTGATTACCACCGAGGAGCGGTATAAGAATCTCCTGGACCAGGCGAATGATATGATCTTTCTCCTCGATGAGAAGAGCCGCTTCATTGAGATGAACGGAAAATTTGAGGAGATCCTGGGTTATAATCGGGACGAATGGCTGGGCCGTTTAATGTACGATTTAATATCCTCCAATGACAGGGATGAGGCAATTAAATATTGCTGGGAGACATTAAAAGGAGGTACTCCTCGTTTTGATTTGAGGGCGATTCATGCTAAGGGCAAGATCATCTATCTGGCTCTGGCCAACTCTCCGGTTATGGACTCGAATGGAAATATAATCGGCATAATGGGGATTGCCCGGGATATATCCGAGAGTAAGAAGATAGAAGAACTCCAGAATAAATTTGTCTCCCATGTCTCCCATGAACTGAGGACACCGTTGACCGCGATGAGAGAGTTTGTCGCGCTGCTGATCGATGAAATTCCGGGGAAATTGAATGAGGAGCAGGCGGAGTACTGTACCCGGGTCCGTGTTAATATAGATCGGTTGACCCGGATCATCGAGAATTTACTCTTAATCTCCAGTGTGGATGAGGGCAAGATCTTTCTGGAGAAGAAATTGGTTGATATCAAGGATCTGATCAAGCAGGTGAGGGATACCCTGCAGATAACAGCCGGAAAAAAGAAAATCCGACTCAAGGCTGTAAGCAAAGATAATCTCCCCCGGATATACGCGGATTCGGACCGGATTGTTCAGGTCATCACCAATCTGGTTTATAATGCTATAAAATTCACTCCCGATGGCGGCAAAATTACTATAGGTGCCAGGGACAGTGGAGACAAAATCCTGATCTGGGTTCAGGATAACGGGATCGGTATTAAACCTCCGGATCAGGAACGGATCTTTGATCGATTCCAGCAGATTCGGGGGAAGCAGGTATTTATCAGGCAGGGAACCGGACTTGGGCTGGCCATCTCCCGGGAGATAGTCGGTCTCCACCGGGGAGAAATATGGGTTGAAAGTCAGGAAGGAGTGGGAAGTACATTTACCATATCTCTCCCCAAGGCTCTGGCTCCCCGGGTGCTGCTGGTTGACGACGATCCCGATCTGGTTGAGATGTACAAGGAGGTCCTGGCCCCGCTTCATTACCGTATCTCCACCGCCGCCAACGGAGAAGAAGCGGTGGGGAAAGCATTTGATGAGATTCCCGACCTGATTATCCTGGATATTATTATGCCCAAGATGAATGGTTATGAAGTGCTGGGGCGTCTCAAGCAGAACAAACGAACCTGTAATATTCCGGTTATTATTTTAACCGGGTATGGACTGGATCAGGATCGGCTCGATTATTTTTTAAAGGATAGTATGCCTGCTCTCCGTAAACCGGTCATGATGAATGAATTTATCGCGGCGGTAACCAATGTCCTGGAAAAAGATCAAAAATCGGTGCCGGTATATCAAGGTTGATGCAGGTTAAACAACAAACTCAAATTTAACCAAAAAAAATGACAGAAAAGAAAACAATATTACTGGTGGATGATGAGCCTGATCTTCTGGAGAGCCTATCTATCCGATTTAAGGCTAGCGGTTATAATGTTCTGACAGCGGTAGATGGCCTGGACGCGTTGCAGAAGGCCAGGACTCTATCTCCCGATCTGATTATACTTGATCTGATGCTCCCGAAGATGGATGGCTATAAGGTTGCCCGACTCTTAAAATTCGATAACCGTTATTCCCATATCCCCATTCTCATTCTCTCAGCCCGGGGTCAGGACCTGGATAAGGAGATGGGGAAGAACGCGGGGGCGGACGATTATATGGTAAAACCATTTGTCTCCGTTGACCTTATTTCGCGAGTAGAGAGATTACTGGCCGAAAACGCAGATAGTTGAAATCTGTTTCACTGCTTCTTTTAATTCGTGAAGATTCGCGAGCCACGCAAAATGACCTGCGGTCATCGCGGGATAAAATTCGCGGTTAAATAAGTTGCGAAGCTAAGTTCTTATGGAGAAATAGGTATGTTTTACGTTGACGAAGAGAAAATTGTCGCGAAGTTTCTGGAGAGGGGGATGATAGACCAGGAACAACTGGTCGCCGCGGAGAAGTCCGGGAGTCACCCTGTCTATAAGGCTTTTATTGAATTAGGGATTCTCAGCAAAGATCAGGTCTATGAGCTGATCGCCGATGAACTTGGTCTGGCCTATATCGATCTTAATAATTTCACGATTGAGGAAGAACTGTTCTCGCTCCTTCCCGAGGAGATAGTCCGAAAGTTTAAGGTCATTCCCGTCTTCTCCATGGAGAAGAGCCTGGGACTGGCCATGGCCGATCCCCGTGATGTTGAGGCTATTGACCATATCAGCAGATATACCGGGCTTTCCGTCGATCCATATCTCAGCGCCGAAGAAGATATTCTGAATGTCATCGACGCCCAATTCCTCAAACTTGGATCGGTGGCTGAGATGATTGAGGATCTGGAGGTGACCCGGCTGAAAGATGAAGAGGATGAGATCCCGGAACTAAAAGACCTCTCCGATGAGGCGCCGATTACCAAGCTGGTCAACCTGATCTTTGCTCAGGCCGTTCGGGATGGCGCCAGTGACATCCACATTGAGCCTGATGAACACGTTCTCCGTATCCGTTTCCGTATAGATGGTATTCTCTATGAAGTGCCGTCGCCTCCAAAACATCTGAAAGCCGCCATCACATCCCGGATTAAGGTGATGAGTAATATGAATATTGCTGAGACCAGGAAACCCCAGGATGGGCATATCCGGATGAGGGTGGAAGGCAAAAACATTGATGTCAGGGTCTCAATGCTCCCCACTGTCTTCGGAGAGAACGTAGTATTGCGGATTCTCGATCCTCAGGCGATTGCTATCGGGTTGGAACAACTTGGTTTTACCCCGGAGATGCTGTTGAAGTTTAAGGAGATCATCTTCCGCCCCCATGGAGTTCTGTTGAATACCGGTCCGACCGGTTCCGGTAAGACCACCACGCTTTACGCGGCTCTTCAGACTGTCAACAGCCTGGAGAAGAATATTATTACAGTGGAAGATCCGGTGGAGTACCGGTTGAGATTGATCCGCCAGGTTCAGGTTAACGCGAAGGTCGGTGTTAGCTTCGCCAACGCGCTCCGGGCTATTCTCCGGCAGGATCCGGATATTATTATGATCGGTGAGATTCGGGACGTGGAGACAGCCGAAATAGCGATTCAGGCGGCGCTGACCGGGCATTTTGTCTTCAGTACCCTTCATACCAATGATGCCTCCGGCGCGGCTCCCCGGATGGTCCACATGGGGGTAGAGCCATTCCTGGTTGCCGCTGCCCTGCAGGGGATCATGGCCCAGCGGTTGGCTCGAAAGATCTGTCTGGAGTGCAAGGAGAGTTACGATCCCGATCCTCTGATCCTGAAGAAGTTAGACCTTGAACCGGGGACCCAGTTTTACCGGGGGACGGGATGTGAATACTGCCGGGGGACCGGTTATAAAGGCCGGGTTGCCATTCTGGAACTGATTGATGTCACCAGCGAGATCCGGCACCTTATCCTTGAAAAGGCATCCGTTGATGATGTCAAGGAGCAGGCCATGAAAGATGGGGCTATCTTCATGGAGGATGACGCCCTGGCAAAGGTATTGAAGGGAATTATCACATTTGAAGAGATGAGCCGGGCAATCGGGATCTCGGTTGATATCGGACGTCAGGATGAGATCCCAACGGATGAAGAAGAACCGGTTCTGACCCCGATTAATCTCGCCGAGAAGAAAAGCAGTCAGGGCCCTGCCTTGAAAGATAAGGATGTCGATGATTACCAGCAGAAGATCACGCACTGGCTATCCAAATAATCTTATTTTTACTTCGTAAAAACAAGATTATTTGGATCTTTAAATTCCGATCTGGAATGTTGAGATATTTCGGTATTACCTGAATTGAATAATGATATTCTGTAAACAAACCATAAATTCGTGAACTGGTAAACCGAGTGTAAATTGCGATAGCTAATTTATTGCTAAGGCCAGAAAACCCGGTCGAAAGCGAACAACTTTAGGCACTTTAGGCACTTCAAACTTTAGGCACTTCAGAACGTTGTCCGAACGAAGTGAGGACTAAGTTCTATGTATGAATCATATTGGAAACTGAACGAAAAGCCGTTCAAGAACACACCTAACCCAAAATTTCTCTGTTCGTTCTCTCAGCACTCCGACGCTCTGATGAAGCTGACCTACGCGGTGAGAGAGAATATGGGGGCGGCGATGATGACCGGTGTCTTCGGATGCGGCAAGACCTTTATTGCCCGCACTCTGATCCATTCACTGAGCAGTCGGTACGCGTTCGCTTATCTTAGTTATCCTCCCGCCAACGGGGCCGAGTTCCTCCGGGCTATAGTCAGGACATTGAAATATAGTGAACTGCCTGTTAAAAAGACGGAGTTGATGGAAGACGCTCTCCTTGAATCGCTTCAGAACTCCCTTACGGACAACAATCGGGAGGGCAAGGAGACCGTCATCATTATCGACGAGGCCCACGCGATAGATGATGAGCGAATCTTTGAGAAGATACGGCTCCTCCTCAATTTTCAGACTGAGGATAAGTTCATGATGACCCTGATCCTGGTCGGACAGCCGGAACTTTCCGCGAAGGTGGCAAATTTGCGCCAGCTGGAACAGAGAATAGCCGTTAAATGTCATCTGGAACCGCTGACAGGTGATGAGACGAGGGAGTATATTGTTCAACGATTGAAGGTGGCGGGCCGGGAAGACCCGATCTTCGAGGAGAATGTCTTTGAATTAATTCATAAAGCGACCGGCGGGATCCCCCGTCGTGTAAATCATATCTGCGACGCCTGCCTGATGACCGGCTTTGCCCGAAAGAAAGACAGCATCGATGTAGAGACTTTCCAGGAATCCGGAAAGATCTTCGGGAGTACGATAGTACCAAGTTGAAAGTGCGCTAAAGTGCCTAAAGTTGAAAGTTGTCGCCTCGCCTGGTGAATGGTATGCGCACGATAAAGGTGCAATAAAGGAAAATGGATAATAAAGAGTTTTCTGAGGGGCTGAGACGAGGACCCGGAAGTTCGCGGTCAGGACAGGCAGGATTCAGGATACAAGATACAGGATTCGCGAAATCCATAGTCCTTAAAAGGGGCCGTGGTGGGGGGGAACAATTAGTGTCAATTAGGTATCTTCTCAATAAATAGGGGCAATCTCCTCGTTCCCACGCTCTGCGTGGGAACGCGTCACGACGCAGAGCGTCGTGACGAGGGGTAGAATTTATTGAGAAGATACTCAATTAGTGTAATAGTGGACTGTAAAGCCGCCAAGTCGAGAAGTTAAGAACTTTTGATTTTGTAGTACTCAATTCAAAACAATGGCAAATTGCCAGATATCCTCGGGCTTGTAGCCGCGGTCGTTGACTGCGGTCCGAGGTTAATCCGCGGTCAACGACCGCGGCTACAGTACCTCGCAAAGAGTCTGGAGCTCCCAGTTTTCCAAGGGAAAACCCCAGTCGAAAGCGACAACTTTCAACTTTAGGCACTTTAGCGCACTTATAACTTCTTTATGACGATCCTCTTAGTCAACCATGATCGGGCCCAGTTGAACCTCTGGCGGGAATCCTTCCGGCAATGGCATCTTCCGTGTCATCATACCCGGGAAGGATTCACCGCGCTGCAGATAATTCAGATTGAGGATATCTCAGCTGTTATCTGCCGGTCCGACCTTCCCCTGATATCCGGAGCTACATTAAGCAGAATGCTGAGAAAGGAACGCCCGGACTTGAAGATTGTCCTGGCGGCTCCAGAGAGTACCGGTCGTACCATTCCGGAAGATCATCTGAACAAGACCTGGGACCTCGGCCCGCTCAGTCTCAACGGGCCTGAATTCCAGAAAGTAGTCTCTACACTCCTGTTGGTCGATGGTTCTCTGCTAATTGAGGGTGGGAAGGTCCCAATCCTTGCCGGGCCAGCGGGTTTTGAAGAGATAGTCGGCCTTTCTACGCGTCTGATGGAGATATTCTCCTTAATTCATAAAGTTAAGGACCAGGATGTGACGGTTCTGATTCAGGGAGAGAGTGGGACCGGTAAAGAACTGGTGGCCCGGGCGATCCACCGACACAGTACCCGGGCGGATCATCCCTTTATCCCGGTCAACTGTGCTGCCATCCCCGAAAACCTACTGGAGAGTGAACTCTTCGGACATGAGAAGGGTTCGTTTACCGGTGCCGATAACCGGTCTATCGGGCGCTTTGAGCAGGCCGATAAAGGCTGCATCTTTATGGATGAGATTGGAGATATGAGTCCGGCCACTCAGGCCAAGGTACTCCGTGTTTTTGAGGGACAAGCGTTTGAACGGGTCGGGGGGCGTGAGAAGATTACCGCGGATGTGAGGATCATAGCCGCGACCAATCTGGATCTGGAAGAGAAAGTCTCCGAGGGCAATTTTCGGGAAGACCTCTTCTATCGGTTAAGCGCTTTTCCGCTTTTTCTTCCCCCCCTCCGCGAGAGAATGGAAGACATCCCTCTTCTGACCGCTCATCTGCTGCGGGAGTATAATCGTAGTGCCCCCCGGAAGATCACCTCGATAACACTGCAAGCGGTGGAGAAGCTCCTTGATTATTCCTGGCCGGGGAATATCCGGCATCTTGATAATGTTATAAAGCGGGCCGCGATTCTGGCGGAAGAAGGCGTTATAGACGACTCCCACATCATACCGGAACGGCGCCGTCTCGAACGCGCTGGAAAAGGTATTAATAAAGGTGATGATGCCGGCCATTCGGAGAAAAAAGAAGACCCCGCTTCTCGCCCGATACGGTCCCTGGCTGAAGTAGAGAAGGAAGCTATAGAAATAGCGTTAAGCCAGACCTCCATGAACGTCAGTAAGGCCGCCCGGGCCCTGGGAATTACCAGGGTAACGTTGTATAAGAAGATGAAAAAATACGGTCTGGGTAAAAAGTAAGTTGAAAGTGCCTCTTGAACAAGTTGAAAGTGCCGTAAGTGCCTAAAGTTGGAAGTTGTCGCTTCGCCTGGCCACTGGTATGGCACTTGGTAAGAAAGAGAAATGGATAATAAAGAATTTTCTGAGGGGTTTGAAAAGAGGACCCGGAAGTTTGCGGTTAGGATAATCAGGTTATCAACTGAGTTGCCGAATACTCCGGAAGGCCGGGTTATCAAATATCAATTAACCAAAGCGGGATCATCAGTAGGCGCAAACTATCGTGAGGCCAATAGGGCAAGAAGTCAGGCTGATTTTTATAATAAGATTAAAATTTCTGAGAGCGAAGCAAGCGAAACACAATATTGGTTACAGGTAATAGTAGAAGCAGATCTGTTACCATGGCAAAGAATAAAAGTAAGGTTTCAGTGACCCCCGTCCTCTCGTAGCGGCTGCCTTTAAGCTGCCACACGATGGCGACCTGAAGGTCGCCTCTACGAGCACCGGGCAACTGGGTTCACTGAAAGCTTACGAATAAAATTAGAATATAACGAAAGCAGTGAATTATTAGCAATATTCACCTCCATCGGCCAATCCGGAAAAGCCGGAAAAGCCGGTCGAAAGCGACAACTTTAGGCACTTAAGGCACTTTAGGCACTTTCAACTTCTTTAATCAGCAATCTTCACCTCAATCGGCAGCACTGGTAAGAGTAAGAACATATAAGTAGGGGAATAACTGTAGCGCTTCAAACACCAGGCGGCCACCGGTTTAGGCCGGGATACTAAATCCTAGTAACCAGTCGAAAGCGAACAACTTTAGGCACTTTAGCGCACTTTAGGCACTTTCAACTTCTTCAAAAGGCACTTTCAACTTCTTTATAAGGAACAAACCCATGTCATCATACCGCTACAAAGCCCGCAGCGAAGCGGGTAAATCAGTAACCGGAACGCTGGAAGCTCCCACCCGGGATGCGGTGGTCACACATCTGGAAGAGATGGGCTACACCCCGATCTCTGTTAGAGAAGAGAGTTCCGGTTCGAAAAAAGGCGGGGGCGATCTCTTTGCCCGGTTTGAGAAGGTAAAGGGGAAAGACCTGGTTATGATGACCCGCCAGCTCCATTCCCTGATCCAGTCCGGAATCCCGATCCTCACTTCGTTAAACATCCTGGAGAAACAGAGTGATAGCGATCTCTTGAAGAGGACACTGGCCGAGGTTCAGGAGAAGATATCCGGTGGGGCGAGTTTCTCCGATGCTCTCCGCCAGTTTCCTAAAATTTTTGACGATCTCTATGTGAATACGGTAATGGCCGGGGAGACCGGCGGGGCGCTGCCGGAGGTATTGAACCGGCTGGCATCATTGCTGGAATCCGAGCAGGCTACCAGGAAAGCGGTGAAATCGGCCGTTCGATATCCGGTTATAGCATTGGTTGTGATGATAGCGGCTTTCTTTATACTGAATATCATGGTTGTTCCCAAGTTTGCCATGATCTATGGCCAGGTTGGTATAGAACTTCCGTTACCGACCCAGATTATGATGATGACCAGTCACATAATAACTAACTACTGGCATACTGTCTTTGGAGGCATGGTAGTCCTGGCCGTCGCCTTTATCCGTTTTAAGAAGACTAAATTCGGCCACTATCAGATTGATAAACTTAAGTTAAAACTTCCCATCTTCGGCCCACTATTTACCAAGTTGGCAATGTTCCGGTTTACCAAGATGCTGGCCACCCTGGAACGGTCGGGTGTTCCTATCCTGAAGATCATAGAGATTGTCTCCATGACAGTGGGGAATGATATCATTGGGGAGGAACTGATGGGATTGCGTGATGAGGTCAGAGATGGAAAGGGTCTCTCAAGCTCTATTATGAAGCGTCCGATATTTCCACCGATGGTCAGCAATATGCTCAGTGTGGGTGAGGAGACCGGGCGTCTGGACGACATGGCTGAGTCGATCGCTTACTATTATGATGAAGAGATTAAATATACGGTTGATACCATGACTGATTTGATAGAACCGATTCTAACCATCTTCATCGCGGGAGGGGTTCTCCTCTTCGCGCTCGCGATCTTCTTGCCGATGTGGGATATGATCAAAGTAGCCCGGAGGTAAGGGAAAAGAGGTTATAAGTGCGCTAAAGTGCCTTTTGAAAAAGTTGAAAGTGCCTTAAGTGCCTAAATTTGAAAGTTGTCGCGTCGACTGGCAGGGGACTGGGGCGTGGATGCCCCCGGTGGGTTCACCCCACCGGAGCAAAAGTTCAAAAGCTAAAGGAATGCCGCAAACTCAAAATGGGCCCTGCCCCGGTTGAATCAACCGGGGCAGGAGAATGAGTTCACCTGCTAACCCTCTGCCAGGTGAAAGCGAATAACTTTTTTATCCGCCATAGTGCTTGCATCCCGAACTCGATTCGGGGCTTTAGCGACGGCGGAAGGCACTTTAGCGCACTCAAGGCACTTTCAACTTTTTGTAAGCTTTCAGTGAACCCCGTCGCCCAGTGTTCGATAGGGGTAGGGAGGACCGGTTGTTTACCCGGTCCCCCCTCCCTCCGAACCGGACGTGCGGTTCTCCCGCATCCGGCTCTCCAGTCGGTAGTTTTACCTCTAAGAGGATTGGCACGCTGAACTA
>CAKZYZ010000204.1 GCA_937885075.1 uncultured bacterium
GATGCCGGATTGAGTGGATAGTTTTCCCGGGGATATCGGATGGATGGACGGGTACATTTTCTAACCGGTTATCGGCACTGGTACACTTTTAACCGGTCAGTGGTACATTCTTAAACCGGCACTGACACCGGAGGATCACCAGCGATCATTACCCATTTAACGGCAACAACCTCCTCACGGCTATCGCGGAAGAAGAGATTCGCGGACTGGTCGATGGCCGGCGAGCGATCAAGACCCTGCTCAAAAAAGAGGTTTTACAAGAACCAGAAAGACTTCATAGTTTAGATGGTCCGGATCTCTCCCATGATGTATTCAAATATCTGACCGGAGTAAAGCCTCTGCTTGATAAACCCGATATCAAAGAAACCGCCAAAAAAATTTCCGGACCGGAGTTGATCAAGAATACTTTGAAGCGCTTCCCGACCCCAGCCGCCATCTACCGGGAACTGAACAGATATGTGATCGGACAGGAGACCGCGAAGCGAACCCTGGCGGTGGGGGCATTCGAACACCTGACCGAGGCGGTATCGGGGGAGAAGAAAGGGGAATCCATCAAGAAGAATATCCTCCTGATCGGGCCGACCGGATGCGGGAAGACTCACCTGATCAAAACTCTCGCCCGTATCCTGGGTCTGCCCTACGCAATCGGAGACGCCACCACCTGGACGGAAGAAGGTTATGTGGGATCAAATTACGATGAAGTCCTCTGGAGACTCTATCTCGCAGCAGATAAAGACACCGAAAAAGCTCAAACTGGAATAGTCTTCATCGACGAGATCGACAAGATCGCCTCACCAGGCAGGGCGGATAATTCCGGTGACCGGGATGTAGGCGGAGCCGGTGTCCAGAGAGCATTATTAAAAGCGTTAGATGGGGATATCATTTCGGTTGCCAGTAACGGCAGCCACACTTACCGTTCCCGATCGATCGAGATGGATACCAGCGGGATCCTCTTTGTCCTGGGAGGAGCGTTCACCGGTATCGAAAACATCATCGAGAAGAGAACCGGGAAAAAGAATCTGGGTTTCACCGCCCCGGCCAATCCGGAGAATTCAAAACCGGAAACGCTGGAAGCCACCGGGGACGACCTGGTCAGCTACGGATTGATCCGGGAGTTGGTGGGAAGGATCCCGGTCATCTCCCCCATCCACCCCCTCACCAAAAAACACCTGATCAAAATCCTGGCTGGAGGAAAACACAGCCTCCTGAAAGAGATCAACCAAAACAGCCTACACTACGAACTCCAGTTCACATTCACCCGGGGAGCACTCAAAGCCATAGCAAACGACGCCATCCTGAAAGGCACCGGTGCCCGCTCCCTCCGGGGAACAATAAACAAAATCATCGAGCCCTACATTTACAACCATGCCCGGACCGGGCATATAATAGAAAAGCAAATCCAGATATCTTTAAAAATGGTAACTACCTTACTAAACTCAGGGAATTGCTATGGCGAATCCACAATCCCCTCTTTGCGACCGATTATTCCGGAAGCTTCTATACTCTAATGGTTCCGTACAATCAACAAATCACTAATGGTTTTGTTTACGGGCGAGGCAAATTACTTTTTAATTTCTCTATCTTTAACTTAATATCGGGAGTACGACTTTTAAGCAGGCTATCTTCATCTTTGCATCTGGAGAATGAACAAAAAATAATATCATCCCGTTTATCAGGAGTTATTTTTTGTTTTTTATAATATTTTCGGTCCGCCAATATCATTTTTTCAACAGAACCTTCAAAACTAAACTGCGGCCATAAATACCGTTTTTTTATCTCAATCTCAATTCCTTCTTTTATTCCTTCTTCAAAGGCGATTGCATACCTTGTAACTTGTTCAACTGCTTTTTGTAGCCTTTCTGTTGACCCAGCTTGCTTTAATTCGATTATCCACGGATGATAATATTCGTCATATCCAAGAAGATCAATACACTCATCACGCTGCTTCCCCCGCCACCATATTGGGACCTCATAACCTACCAATCTAATCTTGGTTTCAAGCTCAGCACTATGCTGGATTACGAGGATCCCGGCACCATATAAATGATTTCGTATTTGGGCCTCTTTCATTGATGAAGAAGGAACTTTGCCATGTATACAACCCAGTTTAAAATTAGATTTACGATATTGGTTTCTCATAATTATTCTTTTGCCGTCGTTATTGATTACATGTCTCTAGGTGATTCTAAAAGATTTAGTTGCGGATTGATATGGAATATCTGTGGACCTGATTAACGGGACGAAGATTTGCTGATGAATAATCCATTTATTGTTCCATATTTCTGGATCTATAATTTGCCTACTCTGGGACTTGACGAGATTTTCCCATTGTTTATGATTATCAAATGGTTGCCCCTTATCTTCCATTTCATTAGCATTTAGAAAACCAAGATAAACAAGTAATACAGGGAATCCAAGTTCAGTTAACTTACATGAATATGCAAACCTATTTGACATTTGGTAATGACGATCACGCGATAATTGCCAATATAATCCAGTATTTGCAATAAGACGATCATTTGCCCAAGCAATAGCTTTACCAACGTGTTGATGATTTATTAATTCTCCATTTGTGGGTATATCTTTAAGAGTTTTACCTTTTTCTTCAGCCAATAATTCCCGGTTGTGAGCTTTAGCTTCGATTAACAAGATTCCATGTTTCCTATTGACCTTGCAGGTACTTGCGATATCAAAACTAGCCCCGCGTTGATATCCACGTTTAATCTTGAACCACCAAGTCCGTATTTGGTCGCGAGTCTCTTTTCGCACCAAGTTACAAGTTCTTTTATGTAACTCTGGTTCTTTTGTTTTCCTAAAACCTTTTGGCATCCA
This sequence comes from uncultured bacterium, assembly GCA_937885075.1. Lineage (GTDB taxonomy): Bacteria > Auribacterota > Erginobacteria > Erginobacterales > Erginobacteraceae > CAKZYZ01. The sequence continues at coordinate 2,833 of CAKZYZ010000204.1, forward strand.
TTCGTCATCTGCTGATACTTCTCCATAAGGACTGATGATTTGTGTGAGGCGTTCACTCACCTGTTTTTTTGTACCATGGGTCAACCAATGGCACCTAGCCTTACTTCCCCTTCTCTCATTAGGATTTAATTTTTCTAATTGGGATGGTTTGTTTGTCATTATCATTAATTCCTAGATTGGATGCTTTGGTTTGCGATCGGTTTTACCACAAAACCACGCCTTTGATATCATTCCCTCCGGAACAGGCGCAGTATAAGCGATTGGATTTGATTGTGAAGCCGATTAAATCAAAATCAATTTTTATAGGTGGCGTTTTGTGGTTCAGCTCCGTCTAGGGGAGGACTTTGTCCTGAAATTTTCACTTGACGAAAACCTTTAATGGGTGCCCCTAAGCCCTTTGACCCCAGACCCCTTTGGGCGGGTCCGACCCCAGACCCCTTTGACCCTGGGCCTTTCCTCTTTTTAGCCTGAGTCAGGGGAGAAAATCTTCTAAATCCACCTGTTGAGTTCGTAGTCTTGGGTCACGACAATGCAGATACCACGAGTCATCTCTCCTCAAGAAGACAAACCGTGGATCGTTTGCAATGGCGTAAAAAGGCAGATTCTCCGTTGATTTTGCCTTAAAAATAAAGCGACCATCGGTAGAGCACAAAAACGCATATTTTTTCCCAGGTTGTTTTCGTGCATGAATAGCTTCTACTTCGTGTGGGACATCTAACGTAAAATCAGAAAATATTGGCATTTCATCCGTTTGAGTGCTGTATTCCTCAGCCAACAAATCAAGCCAATCCGCCGTCTCAGTTGAAAGCACGGATTTAAGTGCATCTACAGTGTCCGGCCTTAACAAGGCATCCCGAACTTTAATTGCACTTATGGATGGATTCGTAACATAGGCGCTTAGCTCAATAGCAGCTCCCCGGGACCGCACTCCTGCTAAAAAAACCTTTGCAGCAGTATAGATCGGAAGAGCACACGTCTGAACTCCAGTCACACTGATATATCTCGTATGCCGTCTTCTGCTT
>CAKZYZ010000205.1 GCA_937885075.1 uncultured bacterium
CACGACGCTCTTCCGATCTCCGGGGAGAGCGGAAGATAAAAAAAAGAATATCGAATGTCGAAGAAAAATGTCCAATGACCAACTTCCAACTGCCAATTTTCAAATGTCGCATGCCGAATCCGAAGGGTTGCCTGGAAATTGGATATCCTCCTTCGCTAAAGCTACAGCGGACAGGTTGGAAGTTGGTCATTGGACATTTAGTTTTTTTTAATCGGGCCGAGGTAGGGGGATTGGAATAATAACCATGAAATTATCTCGCAATGCCGGAATACTCCTTCATATCACTTCTCTCCCCGGTCCCTACGGGATCGGTGATCTGGGGGAAGAGGGGCGCCGCTTCGCGGATTTTCTGGCGGGATCCGGATTAAAACTCTGGCAGATTCTTCCGCTCAATCCCCTCGGTTCCGGGAACTGTCCCTACTCCAGTTCCTCCGCTTTTGCCGGGAACCCTCTGCTGGTTAATCCGAAAGTGCTGGTGAAAGATGGACTGATTAAGTCCGCGAATCTTCCGAGGCCTTCAGGTTTTTCTCCCGGCCGGGTTGATTTTCATAAGGTTATCCGGACCCGCCGCCGGCTTCTCGATCTGGCCCGAAGAAATTTTCAACGAGATTCCGACCCTGTTCTGATAAAAGCATTCCGGATTTTTTGCCGGAAGAATAGTTTCTGGCTGGATGATTACGCTCTCTTTGTCGCGTTGAAGGGGAGGTATAAGGGGGGGGCCTGGTTTAAATGGCCCGCGCCTATTGCCGGCCGGGAGGAGGCGGCACTTAACTCCGCGGCCAGGGAATTAGGGGAAGAGATCGAGACGGTTAAGTTTTCGCAGTTCCTCTTCTTCCGTCAATGGGCGGATTTCCGGGAGGAAGTAAACCGCCGCGGCGTGAAGATCGTGGGGGATATACCCTTCTTTGTAAACCAGGATAGCGCCGATGTCTGGGCCGGCCGCCGCCTCTTCCTCCTGGATAAGCGGGGTCGCCGGACCGCTATCTCCGGTGTCCCCCCTCCGAAAGGCGGGAAGATCGGACAGGTCTGGGGCAACCCGCTTTATGACTGGAAGGAGATGGAGAGAGATGGCTACGAGTGGTGGCTGGCCCGATTCAAGCTGGTCCTCAGTCTGGTGGATATCGTCCGGATTGATCATTTCTCCGGGTTCTATGCCTGCTGGCATATCCCGCCCAAAACGCCTTCGTCAACAAAAGGGGAGTGGGTCAAGGGGCCGGGGGCGAAACTCTTTCGGCTGATAAAGAGAGAACTGGGAGAACTTCCGATTATCGCCGAGGCGCTGGAACCAGACTTACAGAAACCGGTCGATCGGATAATGAAAGAGTTTAAGATCCCGGGGGTTCGGGAACTGCAGTTCGGTTTGGAGGGGAGCAAGCCCGGTTATCATCATCCGGATAAGATCCCGGTGAACAGCGCCTATTATACCGGCCTCCATGATAACGATACCTCACTCGGATGGTACCGCAAACTCAGCCCGAAGAGAAAGAAACGGGTCCTTAAATATCTGGGGGTTAAAGCCCGGGATATAAGCATGGGGATGGTCCGGGAGGTCTTTAACTCGGTCGCGGATACCGCGATAGTGCCGCTCCAGGATCCGCTCAGGTTGGGGAGTCCCGCCCGGATGAATATTCCGGGTCGCGCTCGGGGGCAGTGGGAGTGGCGGTTCGAGGAAGAAGACCTGACCGATTCCCTGGCCGGGGACCTGGCAAGTCTGGTCTTGGAATCCGGTCGGCAATTAAAATAGGTACTAATAAAACCACGAAGGACACGAAGATCACGAAGGTTTTAAAAAAATGAGTGTAAGCTAAATTTCCCTTAATCATTCTTCGTGAACTTCGTGTCCTTCGTGGTTTAAGTTGGTTTGATTTTTAGACACAAAAAAGGCCGCGGTGCGTAAGCACCGCGGCCTTTTTGATTCGTTACTTCTTGGGAGGGACAACGCCTTCCAGAGCGGTCTTGGAGACCTTGAATCTCAGGACGGTCTTGGCCGGAGACTTCCACGGCTGGCCCTTTTTCTTGCCAAACTGAATGATTCCCTTGCTGGCTTTCTGACGGGCCTTGTAGAACCTGCCCAGACCGGGTAGTGTCAATCCATCTTTTGCTTTGGCGCCCTTATAGACGATGGCGACCAGAGAGTCGTAAGCCGCGGCAGCAGCTTTTTTGGAGATATCAGCATCCTTCGCGATCTGATCCACAATTTCTTTCTTTGTCCACTTCTTAGCCATTTTTCCCTCCTTATATTATGGGATTAAAATATTGGATTAGCCAATGATTTTTACATAGAATACCAAAATCGCGGATGTAGTCAATAATTATTTTCTCTGAAGAAAATAGAATGAATGGGAGATACTGGCGGTGGAGTAGGCTGCGTAAGCTCTAAAATCCTAATATCTAATATTGAAATCCTAAATAACAGCAAAAAACAACATCCCAAATCCAAAGAAATGACACTAAAAACAGCAATATTTGGAACATTTGGTCATCGGTATTTAATATTTATTTAGAGTTTCAATATTAGAATTTAGGATTTCCTGCTCGAAAACATTTTTGAGCAGGGTCTAGCACGGTAAAGGATTGCCTGGCCCTGAATTGTATACTCCCCGGCGGCAAAAGGGATGAAGATTGACTCGCCTTTCTTAATCGATACTTTCCGCTCTCCTCCCTCCTGGACTACCTGAGCGACCCCATCAATGGAGAGAATGATCTCCGCGCCGGTTCGGGCTTTGGGCTTAAAGAGGTCGTAGTCATGGAGGTCGATCCGGGATAGCTGGAACTCCCGGGCCGGAGTGGGGTAGATGAATTCAATCCCGTCGGTCGTCTCGGGCCTTATAATCCTGACAGGAGATCCGGTGAAGATCAGGGCCTTCAAGAGTTCCGGGATATCCACATGCTTGGCGGTCAGGCCTCCCCGCAGGACATTGTCGGAGTTGGCCATAATCTCAATCCCGGCACCATTTAGATAAGCATGGAGAATGCCGGCTTTCATATAGAGGGCTTCCCCGGGTTGGAGGCGGACTGTGTTCAGGAGGATAGGGGCAAACGCGCCGATGTCATCGGGGTATAATTTCAGCAGCTTGATAGTCCAATCAAATGTGAGCTCATCCTCTTTTGATCGTCTTTCAATCCTATTGATGGCGCGGGCGAGATGAGCCAGGAATGCAGATTTTTGGTTTCCGGAGAGATTTAGAAGCTCGCGGAAAAGAAATTGGAGCGAGTTCGAGTTTGGGTTGGTCAGGAAATTTTCGACGCCCGGCATATTTCGGTCAATTTCCAGATAGGAGATAAGGCCGGCGATCTCATTTAGATCCCGGAAGCCGCTCAGAACGTCAAAGGGAGTTAAGGCACAGATGAGTTCAGGCTTATGGTTGGGATCTTTATAATTCCGGTTAAAGGCATCAGGTAGGATCCCGGCCGCGTTCTCTTTCTCATAACCTTCCCGGGCCTGATCGAGGCTCGGGTGGGCCTGAATGGAGAGAGGATGGGAGGCCGCCAGGACCTTGAAGAGGAACGAAAGTCCCCCGGCTTCTCGGCTTCCCAGCATTCCCTCCGGGTCTTGCCGGATAAGTTCAGAGAGGGGGGTATCTCCATCCGGAATTATTACCAGGGAGGGCGCCCGGGGGTGATCACCTATCCATAATTCCGCGCAGGGTTTTTCCGCGGGAGAACTTTCTCCCAGCAGATCCGGGATAAATGTTTCTGACCCCCAGGGGTAGTGCTGGATTTTATTATTCAGCCGATAGATCATAAGAACTTTCCTTGCTTCGTTCGGGCAGCGTTTTGAAGTGCCTAAAGTTGAAAGTGCCTAAAGTTAAAAACTCCACCCCGGCAAAATGCACCCAGTCCACGGCCGTAGTGGGGTTTTCACGTCCTGATTTAAAGTTGTCACTTTTTGCTTGATAAAACATCTTCTTCCCCCAACCTCTCCCCCTTTTTATGACAGGACCATTGCAGACAGGACTATTAACCTCGCCTCGGCCTTTAATTCCTTTCTTTTGCTTGTGCTTGCATCCCGATTATTTCGGGATAATCGTCCTGTCTGCAATCGTCCTGTCTAAATTTCTTTTTGCTGTTAATAGTACTGCCTGCAATCGTCCTGCTAAATTTCTTTTTGCAGTTAATAGTACTACCTAAATTTTATTGGACTGTTTTTTAATGTTTTGACATCTACATTTAATGTTGGTCCACCGCTTGCATAATCTTATTTTTTCAAAGAAAAAATAAGATTTCCATAACAGATACTATATTGGTAATATAGAATGAGAACAAGCAAAGAAATATTATGAGTGTTCGTTGGATAACCATATCGTCAATGGTTCTTTTTCTCCTTTTTCTTTCAGGGGGCTTCTGCGTTTCTTCTAATCTTCTGTCTTCAGATTCTCAGGCGGGGTACCGGATCTTTTATGATGATTTTTCGGGAAAGCTGGACGATAAGTGGATTCTATCTTCTCCCCGGAGTCCCCGGATCAATATCTATCGGGGGCACCCCGCCCCATCTTCAGATAATTATGGAGATGGGACCAGGAATAGCGGCCTTTTAAGCAAGAGAAGTTTTCCCCTGACTCCGGGAACGATTATCCGATGCGACATGTATATATCTCCCCGGAGTGAAAGCACCTGGATCGGGGGATCATTCGGTCTGCCCGGTAATCCGGAGGTTTTCCGGCGGGGCGAATGGCCCGAGTGGCTGGTCGGGATGAGTTATAACTATATCGGAAAATTAGAATGGACCGAGGGGTTATTCCAGGAAGAAGGGACACTGATATGTTATCTGATAGATGAAGACGGCAAACTGGAGATTAATCGCTCTCCCTACACCAATCGCTACCTTAACGGCTGGCATACCTTTGAGATAATGATCGGGGCCAACGGCTTTGTGGAGTTCAGGATCGATGGAGATCTGATATATTACTCCCGCAAGCGTTTCTCTTTCTCCCAGACCAACCTCCCCCTGCTGCTGGGGCACCGCTCCGGGAGAGGGGGGAAGGTCTATCACGATAATGTTGAAGTGCTGACGTATAAAAATAGAAAAGACGTTAAAGATCGTTGAAAGGACAAGAAGTTAACCGCCCTTGAACTGGATAGTTGGGGCACATTAACCTTGTCCGGATCCTTCTTCTCATATATTCTCTAACCCCTGTACTTTAGCCTTTGTAACTTAGATGTATCTATAGTAAGGAAAACTTTCAGTGAACGCTGTTGCCCCATGATCGTAGAGGCGCCACCGACGGTGGTGCCATCGTGTGGCAGCCTAAAGGCAGCCGCTACGAGAGGACGGGGTTCACTGAAATCTTACCCAGTAAGTCATACCGGAGGCAAGAACTTATGAAGAAAAATATTTTCATAGTGGTCCTTTTATTTATCATTTTTCCCCCTATCGTATTTTCGGAGCCTGATAACGTAAGTTCCGCCGGTGCCGAATCAGCGCCCGCCGCTTATGACCGGACGACAGTCCAGGTTCGGCTTAATAAGGCGACACCAGCTCAGATTGAGGAAGCGCTTATACTCCTTAATCGAAACTGGGGAATATTCCCGTCCCTCCAGTACCTTCGTTTTCCTCTTCCGGGCGGGGATCAGGAACTGTTATTTCTCCGGGGCAGGAATGATGAGGTTGAGTCAGCCCGGCGGATCGCGGAGCAACTTGATGGACTATATCCCGCCGGGGAAGACTCCCACCCCATTACACCTCTTCCTCTCACCAATCTCCGTGCCGACTCGATGAGGGATAAGATACTTGCTCTCTCCGGGGAGTCTGGTCTTGGTATTACGCCGGAACAGTTGATTATATTTCCGGATAAAACCGGGGGCAGCCTATTTTTCCGGGGAACTGCTTTAGCTGTCAGCCAGGTTCGGGAGATCAAGAAAGAACTCGACCAGTCCCGGCATGAATCACTGAGTGACCTGATATCCGGATTTTTGAGAAGGTTCCGCGAGGATCTCTCAGTCCACTTTCTTACTGTCAGCACATACGCGGCCGCGGCAATCCTCCTTCTCATTATCCATTTTATCCTGATCAATATCCCCTGGGTGGGGAAGTTCTATCAGCGCTGGTTTACTCTGATCTGGACTCGGCTGATTAATGATGTCAAGGGGAGAGGCTTTGCCTTTGAGGTTATCAAAAGCCTGGCAGAGACGGCAGTGGATACGGTTGAGCAGGAAAGCATTGCCGCCAGGAAAAATAATAAATCGACCGAAGCAATCCTAACCGGTTCATCGAAGAAAGCCCGGGCTCTGGCCATCGCCCGGGAACTGCTGATCTATCGCGGATTTGATCCGGATGACCCACAGATAAAGAGAATTGTGAATGACGTGATTGAAAGCGCTGTCTTTCGGTTGAATAATCCTGGCGGGGACAGGACGATATAAGGCAGGACTATTAAAGGCAAAAAGAATTGAGGCAGGACTATTACAGGCAGGACTATTAAAAGGCAGAAGGATTAAAAGTTAAAAGCCTTCTGAATAAAATTCGGGGGACTATAATTATTAAAAAGCAAAATAATTAGAGATTTGATTCTAATAAAATGAGCTGAGGCGAGGCAAATGGTCCTGCCTGCAATGGTCCTGTCAAAAAAGGTGCCGAGGCAGAGGGATAATAGTCTTGCCTGTAATAGTCCTGCCTTGAAAAGGGATAGAGGTAGAGGGTAATAGTTTTGTTAAATAAAGGAGAATAAAATGAGAAGGATTATCCTGACCGGTCTGGTGGGGTGTATTCTATTGATCAGTTCAACCTCCTTCGCCGGGGATTTTAAGCCCGGTTCGGAACCGGATGGGTTCCGGGGAATTGCCTGGGGTACGGGGATCACGACGTTATCAGGATTTAAATTAATCCGGAGGGAAGAGCAGGTTGGTGGAATAGATATCTATTCTCGTGAAGGAGATAAGCTGGAGGCCTGGTCCGTCCCGGTTGGAGTGATAGAATATTTCTTCCGGAAGGGGAAGTTATTCCGGGGGAATATTCTTACTGCCGGGATCGGTGAGTATCGAAATCTCCGCGAGGTTGTCTTTGCCGAGTTCGGGGTAGGGGAGTTAAGTCCTCAGGTAGGCCCCGGGGTCACTGAGTTTATCTGGCAAGGGAAGATCACCTCCATGGTTCTTCAGCTAGAAGCGGCGACTGCCAGCGGATCTCTGCTGATATCATCCCGGGAGATGGAAGACAGGATGTTGGATGGGGAAGGGGATGAGTAGGGAGGAGGAGGGAGGAAGTGGGATTAAGAGGGAAAAGAGCGATAATCAGTGATCAGGAAGAAAAGAATATCCAATGACCAACTTCCAACTGCCAACTTTCAAGTAGCGTGCGCCAAGGCCAAAGGTCACTTGAAAATCAGCCTTCGCTAAAGCTATGGCGGACAGGTTGGCAGTTGGAAGTTGGTTATTGGACATTCGTTTTTTTTAGTCTTGTGTTTTGCTTCCCAGAGCCACGGATATTGGATATTCCATGTTGGTTTTTATTTTAATCAGCATCCCCGCAAAGTGCCTTCGGCACCGCCGGGTAAAAATCCGCTTAATCCGCGGTTAAATTAGTTGCGAAGCTAAGTTCCTGCTTCGGAATTTCAATAAGTTCGTAGTGCAGGACTTCAGTCCTGCCTTCGTTGGGCAGGACTGAAGTCCTGCACTACGAGATTGCGCCGAAGGCGCTAAGTTCTATTTAAAGCATGAATAATAAGTCATCTCCACAGAGTCCAGATCATGCGGTTACGATCCATATATCGGAGGAGATCTCCGATGATCGCGGGGCGTCGCTTCTGGTCGATATCAAGCAGATATTTTCCCGGGGTAATAAAGAAATTCTTATCGACTTAAAGGGGATGGATGAACTGGACAGCCGGGGCTGTGCCTGGCTGATCCGGGCAGTAAGATCGGGTAGCCGAGCAGGAGCCAGGGTCTCAATTGTGGGCGCCCATGGCCGGGTAGCTGAATTTATCGAGTTGATGCGGCCGAACTTCAATCCGTCAGCCCCCTCTCCAGTATATCACGAAAATTTACTGGAACATCTGGGCGGAAAAGTGATTGATGCCTGGAAGGAAAGCCGGCAAATCGGAAATCTCATAATCGATGCTATTTACTGGTCATTCCTCGCTCCGGCAGAGGGGAGAGGAATCAGATGGAAAGGGGTCCTGGACGAGATACAGCAGATGGGATCAAGCGCGATCGGAATTGTCTGTCTGATCAACTTTCTCCTCGGAGTGGTCATAGCGATGCTCTCCGCGGTTCAGCTCCGGCTCTTTGATATGCAGATTCTGGTGGCCAGCGGGGTGGCGATCGGTTTTGCCCGGGAACTGGCCCCGCTAATGACCGGGATTGTGGTGTCGGCGAGGACCGGCGCCGCCATCACCGCCCAGCTCGCGACCATGCAGGTCTCAGATGAGATAGATGCCATGAAGGGGATGGGGCTGAGTGTGGCCAAGTTCCTGATTGCTCCCAAGGTCCTGGCGATTCTGGTCTCGCTTCCGATTCTGACAATGCTGGGTTTTATTTCGGGAGTAGTTGGTGGTTTCGCGCTGGGGACCACGTCAATGGGGTTTACATTTGAGCGCTGGTGGTGGCAGACGCTCCAGGCCGTGAAACTGGGCGATATTACCCAGGGTTTTGTTAAGTCGATATTCTTCGCGTTAATTATTGTAGTAGTTGGATGTCATAACGGGCTCCGGGTCTCAGGGGGAGCGGATGAAGTCGGCCGGGCCACCACCCGATCGGTGGTGATGGATATTTTCTTGATTATAGTCGCGGATATGATGTTTGCCACTCTTTTCTATTTTACAACATGATATGGGGAATGGGGAGAAAAAGTTGAAAGTGCCTAAAGTGCGCTTCCTCCGTCGCTAAAGCTATGGCGGATAAAAAAGTGCCTAAAGTTATTCGCCTTCGCTGTTAACATAGGCAGGGAGCATAAGAACGGCCAATCCCCAAATAGTAAATTTGGAAATCAGCCTTCGCTAAAGCTACGTCGGACTCGTTGGAAGTTGGCAGTTGGACATTGGAAATTCATTATGGGGCCGAGGTCGGGGTAAAAGAAAGTGGACCCCGATAAATAGGGGGGACCGGTTGACGGGATAGCAATGCCGTCAAGCCGCGGCTAAATAATCAGAGTAATCTGTGTAATCCGTGGACTTTAAAAGGGGCCGAGGTAGGGGGAAAAGGAAGTTGACGGTTGACAGTTTACAGTTGATGGAAAAAACCAATCAAGTATTTCTCAGTTGTCTCTGTTTTTATTCGTGTGAATTCGTGTAATTAGTGGACTAAAAAGGGGCCGAGGTAGGGGGAAACAAGTATATAATTAGTGGACTATTAAGATGTCGTGGCAGAATATATGGAGCGGAGACCAATAATTGAAGTCCGAGATCTGGTCGCCGGTTATGGCGGTCCGGTTGTTCTGAAGGGGATCTCTTTTGATGTCTATCCGGGAGAGATAATGGTAGTGATCGGCGGTTCCGGATGCGGAAAGTCGACTCTCCTCAGACATATGGTTGGTATGCAGCGGCCTATCTCAGGATCGATCTCTTGCTGGGGAGAGGATATAACCAGGATGGATGAAGATGAACTGGATCACCTTCTCCATCGGGTCGGTCTCTCATTCCAGGAAGGCGCGCTCTTTAATTCCATGACAGTCGGAGAGAATGTGGCGCTTCCGATGGAAGAATATGGAGATGTGGTTAAAGAGTTAATCCCGGTCCTGGTCAAGATGAAATTAAGTCTGGTCGGGCTTGGGGATTGTGGATATATGATGCCGGAGGAACTATCAGGAGGGATGAAGAAGAGAGTTGGCTTTGCCCGGGCCATTGCCGTCGATCCGAAGATCGTATATTTTGATGAACCTTCCGCCGGGCTGGATCCTATTATGGCCGCGGGGTTGGACAATATTATCCTCGAAATCAGGAAGTTGATGGATCTAACGATGGTAGTGGTCACCCATGAACTGGAGTCGATCCGTGCTGTCGCCGACCGGGTTCTGATGCTCGATCAGGGTGAGATTATTTTCTCCGGAACAATAGATGAGGCTGAACGAACTGATCAGCCTCGGGTTCGGCAGTTCTTTGAGCGCAGGCCCGATAAGACTATCGGGGAACTAAAAAAAAGTAAGCGGTAAACGGTAAGCGGTAAGCAGTGAGCAGTGAGCAGTAAGCTCGCCACCTGAGCGTTGCTTTTACTGCTCACTGCTTACCGCTTACAGCTTACAGTCTTTCAGGAAGGAGTGTGAACAGTGGCTACCAGAGCGCAGAAAACTAAAGTAGGGATCTTTCTTTTAGTTGGATTTGCCGTGATAATCTCGGTCTTTGTGATTATCATTCGTAAGGACAGCAAGCCGACCGATACGTATTTCGTAAAGTTTGAAGAGAGTGTAGGTGGGTTGAAGACTGACTCCTCGGTTTTATATAAAGGGGTTCAGGTAGGGAAGGTAAAAAATATCTGTGTAAAGGATGTTAATGAGATTATTGTCCGGGTGGCGATCGAGCGGGATCTTGTGACGCTCAGAGAGGGAACAATCGCCAAAATTGCCATGGGCAGTCTGATGGGTGGAAAGGTAGTCGAGTTAGCCGGCGGAAAATCAGGGGCTCCGGTATTAAAACCAGGGTCATATATCTCTTCGGTCCCTTCGGTCATGGGGAACCTGGCTAAAGACATCCCACAGATCCTCGACGAGATCAAGCAGATACTTGGCAATTTAAATCAGGTTATGGGGAAAGATAATAGTAATCGGGTTGAATCTATTCTCAAGAACGCCGATCAATCAATTATCTCTCTCAATACCACCATGGCCGAATTGGAGAAGCTGATTCAGTTGGTAAGATCAGATCTTTCCGATCATGGATATGAGTTGAGAAATGCGATGCTCAGTCTTCAGAAAGCGATGAATGAGGCAGCCCAGACATTCCAATTTTTCCGGGACGACCCCTCATCCATAACCTGGGGCAGATCCAAATCGGATAATCCGTATGTGAAATAGGGAGTGGGGAGTTGGGAGTGGGGAGTAGTAAAAAGTGAACCGCAGAATATCGAACACCGAATTTCGAATGTCGAAGAGAAAAAAAGAACGACCCAAAAAATGGATTCGCCATCTGGGGCAAAAAATTTCCAATGGCCAACTTCCAACTGCCAATTTCCAAATGCCAGAAAATCCAGGCGAAAGCGATAACTTTTAACTTTTTCATCCGCCATAGCTTTAGCGACGGAGGAAGGCACTTTTCCGCCGGAGGCGGATCAGCCTCTGGCTGAAGCGCATTTCAAACTTTAGGCACTTTTTTTATAAGGAGGTTTATTCATGAAAAGGATTTTTAAAGCGATATTATTAATTGTAATACCGGCGGCAATCGTCTCCTGCGGATCGACTCTGCCGACCCATTACTATCGAATAAATACGGATCCGGAAATTAAGAAAGCTGATAAGATAATCCCGCTGAAGGTAGATGTAAATACGGTCCGGACTCCAGATCGTTACCGGGATAGAATTGTTTATCGTAAGGGGGAGTATGAGTATGGCTTTTATGAATATAGCCGGTGGATTGATTTTCCGGGAGATATGGTTCGGAGATCCCTGATTAATGCTTTGACCGAGGCTCGCTTATTTTCTCTGGTCGATCCCTTCGGAAACAACCCGGATTCCGACCTCGATCTTAACAGTGAGATTACCAGCTTTGATCAGGTGGTGGAAGGGGAAGTAAATTTTGCGGATTTTGGCTTGATCCTGGAATTCAGCCGGTCTGACAACAAAGTCCCGGTCTGGAGTTATCGGACCGAAGCCCGGGTCGAACAGGAAGGAGAAATTAAATTTTCCGCCGCGATGAGCGAAGCGGTAAAAGAAGCAATAACCCGGGCCATCGCGGAGATGGAAAAGTCAAGGGAACTTAAAGAGGTACCGGATCTGTTAGAGCAGGGAGAAGAAAGGAGAAGCAAGGATTAGCCGGGAGGAGGATGGACTATTTTCTTCCGCATGATTCTGGGGATAGGTAATCAGTGCACCTGGTTGCCAGAGGCCGGAAGTCGAACGGAATATCCCGATATTCTTCTCTCCTCCCCCCTGGTAATAGCCAGGGACCGGCTCATCCGCGAGGTTTCCTAAATATATGCTTATATCTCTTCATATTTATCTCTTGTTCATAAGATTTAACTATATGGTTTTGAGAATGCATCTAAATGACGACAGTGAAATCATAAGGAAACAATAAGCGAATCGCATGATAATTTCCCTTTCTCTGAACCTCCGTCCTACTCCCTGCTAATCCTTACTGCTCCCCGTTTATACCACCAGTACATGGGCTAGCCAGGCCATCCCCATCGCTCCCAGGCAGGCAGCAAATGGGGTGATAAGCCAGCCGCTGAATATCTTTAACAGTTCCGGAATATTCCCGATTCCTCCCCGGTTGTTGATGCTCACCCCGATTAACGCTCCCACTATCGCCTGGGAGGAGGAGACCGGGATATTGAAGCGGGTAAAGAAGTCCAGCGCCACTCCGGCAGTCAGAACCACCACCATGGCCGAGAAAGGGGAGAGCGGGGTAACCCGGGATCCCACCGTGGTCATAACTTTCCGGCTATAGGTCAGCGCGCCTATGGCAATCGCGACTCCGCCCAGGGCCGCAGCGATCCGGGCGGCTTTCAGCATCGATTCTGGTGTAGCCAAAGATCCGAAGACCCCGGCATGGAAATAAACCGAAGTGGTGACCACCACATTGTTGGCCCCGAGAGCATAGGCCCCGTAGCAGCCGAAGAGAATCAGTCCGATCTTGTAGACCCGGTCCCTTCCCCCCGCAGTTCTGATAAACCGGTTGATCAGCCCCCCCAGCACTTTGAGAAGGATAATACAGACCACTGCCGACATGATGGGATTAACGAGCCAGCATAAGAGCATTCTGAGGAATTTATTCCAGTGCACCCCGGAGAACCCGGCGGCGGCGATAGCGATTCCCACCATACCTCCAATCGCAGCCTGGGAAGTGGAGGAGGGTATGGCCAGATAGGTGATGATGGTGACGGTAATGGCCGCGGCGACCGTGGCGATCAGGGCAGCGGTCTCGGTGGTATCACCGGGCCCGCCTGAGAAATCGATATCTTCAAATTGCCCCGGGCCCTGAACCATGGAACCGATAAAGACAAATATGGCGATCAGGATAGTGGCCAGCCGGTAAGGAACGATCCGGGTGGTGACGGCGGTCCCAAATATATTAGCCGAATCATTGGCCCCGATCCCCCACCCGAGATACAGACCCCCCAGGATCTTGAGTTGAGCTAATAAATTGGTCATGAGATTTATTGGTTTTTAATTCTTCGAAGGGTTTTAAGGCTGCCGCCGTGAGTTCTCTTATGCCGTCTTTGAGAAATAGTATTGAAACAACATTATTTCGCCCGGATAATGATCCCAAATAATATTGCAAATATAAACAGAATAAGATAAATTATTTACCTGCCTCGTTGGATAATATAAAATTTATTGCTTCGGAAGTTTAATAATATCAAACCGCAAATATGAAAAGAGCGATAATTCCACGGCAGAGACGCAGAGAAATGCAAAAACTAACTACCCTATTTGGCCAATAGATAAATAATGCAATTAGTGTGAAATGGTGGCTGAGGTTAGGAAAACCTTTTTTTTGTGTCGCATTGGTGAAATAAATTTAGTTTAAGCAACAACCCCCGATTGATTCAATCGGGGGTCAGATAAAGCAGCGCCGGAGGCGCTAATTTATAAAAGGATAAAATATGATGAAGAGTTTTATTGGTCTGTCAGTGGCGGGAGTCGTCTTATTATCCGCGGTTATCGCATTGCCGGTGATGGCCGGCGGTGATTCTCCCAAGGATGTTTATGCCGACTACATTGCCGCCGCGCGGGATGGGAATCTGGACAAGATCTGTAAGTATGTAAGTGACGGCAAAGCTCAGCAGATCCAATCATTGGCCGGGGAGAAGAGGAGGCAGTTGGTCGAGAAGATGAAGAGGTTGGCTCCGTCTGAGTATAATGTGACTAAAGAGCAGATTAATGGCATCCACGCGACACTCTTTCTTTCCGGGAAATCCGCTACTTATTCCGGTGGGTTCAGAGGCAAGGCCCGCTTTATTAAGGAAGGCGATAAATGGAAGCTGGAGAGAGAGATGTGGAAATAGTTTTATTTCCGATTAACCCAGAGTGATTAAAAAGGCTCCCTTCGGGGAGCCTTTTTATTATATATTATCCTTCGGAATTTCAATAAATGAGATAATACTGGAGTACTGGAGTAATGGAGTGATGGGGGCGCCTTCCCAACACTCCAATACTCCAATATTCCAGAACAGTTGCCCGGAGCAAAGCGACGGGCTATGTTCTTATATGACTTCCAAACATCCCAATATATTACTCTCTCCCGGAGAGACCATCTATGGGTTTTCAATTATCAGTGTATACCCGATCCCGGAGATCGGGTGTGTCGCGTATTTAGCGGAACATGATAAGAGCGGACTCCGTCTGGTTCATCTCCATTCCTTTGATCCTGAGAATCTCTTCTCTATCGGTTTTCGAACCATCCCCCCCGATGATTCCGGATTGCCTCATATTCTGGAACATACCGTTCTCTGCGGTTCTAATAGATACCCGGTTAAGGACCCATTCGTGGAGCTTTTAAAGACGAGCCTGGCTACCTTCCTCAATGCCATGACCTATCCCGACCGTACGATCTATCCCTGTGCCAGTCTGAATGAGGAGGATTTCTTTAATCTGGCCGGGGTTTATTGCGACGCGGTCTTCTCCCCCGCGATCAGTCCCCTCCATTTCAAGCAGGAAGGTCATCACTTTGAATTTGCCGAGCCCGGCAATCTCAAATCCCCGCTTACCGTTAAAGGGGTTGTCTATAATGAGATGAAAGGAGTTTACTCCGACCTGGATGGTATAATCGGCCGGGAGATTCCCCGAAACCTCTTCCCCGACAATGCCTACGGGAGTGACTACGGGGGAACCCCTCAGGCGATCACCACCCTGACCTATGAGAAGTTTAAAGAGTATCACCGCCGCTGGTATCATCCCTCCAATGGACTGATATTCCTCTATGGTGATATCCCTATCTCCCGCCACCTGGAATTTCTCAACTCGGAATACCTGAAAAATTTTGATCGGGCTGTGATCGATGCTACGATTGCCTATCAGGAGATCTGGGAGAAGCCCCGCCGATACGTGACAACTTATCCGATTGGTCCTTCCGATGATCCCCGGTCGAAGGCAGCGGTGATAGCGGTTTTTCGGGCCGGAGAAAACAGCGATCCCATCCATACTCTCGCTCTTCAGATCCTCTCTCATTATCTCCTCTCCAATGCCGCGTCTCCATTGAGGAAGGCGCTGGTTGATTCTCATCTGGGGGAGGAGTTGACTGATTCCGGGTACTATTCTCACCAGCGGGACTGTTATTTCGAGGTGGGGTTGAAGGGGACCGAGGGTGCTCGGGCCGATAAGATTCTCAATCTTATCCGGGAGACCTGCGGACGGATTGCTGATGAAGGGCTGGACGAAGCGAAAGTCGAGTCTGCCTTTCACCGTCTGGAGATGGCCTCCCGGGAGATCAAAAGCATGTATCCCCTCCGGCTGATGGATCACGCCTTTGAATCATGGTCTTCCACCGGAGATCCATTGACCTGGTTCCCGGTCAGCCGATATATAGATAAACTCCGTAGATCTTACCAGTCCAATCCTGAATATTTTCCTGATCTGCTCCGGGAATTAATAATCGATAATCCTCATCAGCTGCTGCTCTCTCTCCTTCCCGATTCCAAGTATATAGCAAAGATAGAGAAAGCTGAGATCAGCCAGATGGAGAAAGTAAAGCGGCTTTTCAGCGAAGAGGATCTGGAGTGTATCGATCGAGAGGCGGCTGAACTTGAACTTCTTCAATCAACGCCCAATAGCCCCGCGGCTCTGGCAACTCTTCCCCATCTATCTATCTCTGATGTATCCGGAGATCCCACGGAATTGAAAGTCTCTAATGAAGAGGTTTTGGACCGCCCATTCCTGGTAACGGATATGTTCAGTAACGGGCTTTCATATATCGCGATCTCTTTTGATCTGCGGGGGCTGGATGACGCGTCGATTCCGTATCTCTCTCTATTCCCCGATGTTCTGGCCGGGATGGGCGCCGGGAAATATGATTACGCGGCAATGGCGGAGAGGGAAGCGGCCTGCAGCGGCGGGATAGAACCGGATATTTTGATTTCGGGGACCGTTGAAGATCCCCGCTATATACGCCCGACCCTGACTGTCTTTTATCGGGCTCTCGATCGCAAACTGCCGGATATGCTGGAGATACTGAGGGAACGGCTGATGCTCTGTGATCTGACCGACCGAACGCGCCTGAAGGACTTGATCCTCCAGGAGAGGATGGCGAGAAAGAGCCGGCTGGTCCAGGCAGGGAACAGTTACGCGGTCTCATACGCCTCCCGGGGATTTAGCGGGAACTGTTCTCTTAATGAAAGATTGAGAGGGATCGGCGGGATCCGCTTCTTCGACCGCCTGGTGAGTCGGTTCGACCGGGATTACTCCCGGACTTTCGAGAAGCTGGCGGAGATCCGGTCGCTTCTTCAGAACCGCCGGAGGGTGACGGTCAGCGTACTCGGTGCCCCGGATTCAATCGAGACAATCCGCCGGTGGACGGATGGGCTCTTAGCGGAGATGGGTGATCAGCCGATTCCCGAGATGATAGACAGTTCCTCTCCCGTCTCCGGACGGATGGAGGGGATTGCCGTTCCGGCGGAGATTGCTTTTGTGGCCCATAGTCAACCGGCGGTCGCGTTCTCCGA
The DNA here is from genome assembly GCA_937885075.1 of uncultured bacterium. Classification (GTDB taxonomy): domain Bacteria; phylum Auribacterota; class Erginobacteria; order Erginobacterales; family Erginobacteraceae; genus CAKZYZ01. The sequence goes on from CAKZYZ010000205.1 coordinate 16,744, forward strand.
TCCCGCCGCGCCGGCACTATTTCTCCTCTCCAAGAATATCAGCTATGGATACCTCTGGGAAGAAGTGCGGGTTAAGGGAGGAGCGTATGGCTGCGGCGCCTCATATAATACTGCCCAGGGGACGTTCTCGCTCTCCAGTTATCGGGATCCCAATATTATCGGTACTCTTCGCGCCTATGGCGGCATCTTCGATTATATTGAAGATAAGATGGATCTATCCCCCGCGGGGCTGGAACAGGCGATCATCGGGACCGTAAAATATCTTGATCGTCCCATCCGTCCGGAACAGGCGGTTGACCTGGCCCTCCACCGCCATCTGAGCGGGAGGAGCCCGGAGCGGATCAGGGAGTTCCGTCATCGACTCTTTAACCTGAAGGGGGATGATATCCGAAAGGCCTCCGCCGAAATTCTCCGTCCCGGCCGGAAAGACTCCTCGGTCTGTGTCATCACCAGTCGGGAGAGACTGGAATCCGCCAACCGCGGCCGGGATGAAAAATTCAAAATCGCTGATCTTTAAGGTCTTTTCGTAAAAATTAAGGAAATTTCCATATCTAAGATTTACACCGTAATTCCCCAGAAAATATTGGTATTAGCCATATCTGTACGATCGTACAGATATGGCTAATAGGAAAAGTAAATTGCTCTTTTCTATGAAGATACTCATAATAAAGAAGATGAAAACATTTAAAAGAATTGTCATCGTCTTTCTGATTCCGATCTCTCTGCTCTTGAATTCCTGCTCGAGTTTTCAGGAAACGGAGTCGCTGGAGAGGATGAGTATCGGTCTTTTGCTGGCGAATACCGATGGAGTTCGGTGGGGTCGTGAAGAAGGGTATTTCATGGCGAAGGCCGATGAGTTCGGGGTTAAGGTACTGACCCGGGTCGCCGGAGGCGATCAGGAAGAGCAGAACCGGCAGGCGCGGGAATTGATCGGGGAAGGGGTCGGGGTGCTGGTGGTTCTTCCGGTTGGACCGGAATCGGCCGGACCGATTGTCGAACTGGCTCACGAATCAGATATCCCGGTTCTTTCTTACGATAATCTGATCCGGAATGCCGAACTTGACCTTTATTTAGCTCCGGATCGTGAGCTCTCCGGCTATCTCCAGGCCCGGGCGCTGCTGGAGAGGTCCACCGGCGGGGGGAGTATAATCTTCGGCAGCTGCGAAGACCCCTGGTGCGCGCGTCTGATTAACCGGGGGCAGCTCCGCGCGGTGAAAGAGTGGGAGGAGAGGGAAGGGGAGATGATTCCTATTCTCCATGATTCGGTTATATCTCCCCTCACAGTTGATTTTATCCGCCGGCTGGTAGAAAAAGCTCTGGAAGTTACCTCACTCCAGGGAGAAAGGATCGGGACAATTATGGCCTCCGATGATCTTATCGCCTTTGAGGCGACAGAGGTATTAAAAGATACCGGGTTGGCCGGATCGATTCCGATCGGTGGTATGGGGGCTACCTTGAACGGATGCCGGAGGATTATCGCCGGTGCCCAGGCGGTCACTCTCTATACTTCGCCCCGGGAAATTGGTGTGGCCCTCTTCCGGGCGGCTGTCCGCCTGGGCGGGGGGGTGGATCCGGAGGAGATTATTGAAGTCCTGAAATATCAGGAGCGGACTGTTGATAATGGATCGGAAGAGATCCCGGCTCTTCTGGTGGAACCGGTCATCGTAACCCGATCCAATATGATTGAAACCGTAGTCCTGGACGGCCTATATACGGTTGAAGAGATTTACGGATCCGGACTTCCCGAATAAATCACTTGGGATTATTCGAAAAAGCCTTTTTGCCACGAAGAACATTCTTTTCAATACCCCCTTGAGGGGTACGAAGCTCACGAAGAATAGCTGTTCGTCTTATTCCGGGTTGGGAATGTCGCTCCCGGCATCGGCGGACTTCTCCGCTACAACTGTGAAAATTATGGTATGGGCTGGCGGCTTCCCCTTCTCCCAGGGGCGGAGATATTCCAGAGAGATAGTGGTCGAGCCGTCTCCTACTCTCCGGAAGGTCCAGAGTTGTTCCCCCGGCGCCCCCTTGCGGAGATTGTCGGGGGGAATAAACTTATCCTCGGTCAGCTTGAGCAGCTTGTTATCCAGGGGCGCGGCGAATCTCCAGCTGTAGCCGGTGGTCGGATTGGAAACGAGAATAATGGAAAATTCTTCCCCCACCGTTACCTGGATTATACTGTCATTTTCGGTATAAATATTCTTCTCCGGCGGTTGATCTGGTAAGAGATTGTCATCCCCGCATCCCGGCCCGGCGAATAAGACAATCGCCCCTATCGTCAAAACTAAGAAAAGGTTTTTTATAGACTTCATGGCAGAGCCAGTATAATACTCTTTCTTCAAACTGAGATACAATAAAATTGTAAAGATTCTCTAAGTCCGGTGATCGTATGTTCGTCGCGGCCTCGACGGCGGGGCCATCGTGTGGCAGCCTGAAGGCAGCCGCTGCGAGAGGACGGAGTTCACTGAAACCTTACGCCAGAAATACCAGGTGAAAGCGAACAACTTTAGGCATCGGGCCTGAGCGGGATTCTAAGTCCTGCAAAACTGGTCGAAAGCGAACAACTTTTCTTATCCGCCATAGCTTTAGCGACGGAGGAAGGCACTTTTCCGCCGGAGGCGGATCAGCCTCTGGCTGAAGCGCACTTTCAACTTTAGGCACTTAAATTACCATGGGTTGGATGGGAAAAATTATCGGTGGATCGGTCGGATTAATGCTGGGCGGTCCTCTCGGAGCGGTTGCCGGGATAGCCCTGGGGGCTATCTTTGATTCCAGGACTTCCGGTATCGGTAATCGTTTAAATTCCGGAGAAGAGGATCATCTCGCGTTCTTTCTGGCTACTTTCTCCATGCTGGCCAAATTGGCCAAGGCCGACGGAGTCGTCTCCCGGGAAGAGATAGCGGTTGTTTCCCGGTTTATGAAGGATAACCTGGGCCTTGATTCTGAAGGGGAGAAATTGGCCATTCGGATATTCAATCAGGCAAAAACTTCACCGGATCGGTTTGAGGATTATGCCGCTCAGTTTTATTCCATCTTTTTCGGCCGCCGGGAGATAATCATCAGTATGTTTGATATTCTGATGGCGGTTGCCTCGGCCGATGGGGTCATTCATCCCAATGAGGAACGGATGCTGAACAGTGCCGCCCGGATTTTTCACATCAATTCTGGACAGTATGGGAATATCAAAGAGAGTCGGGGAGGGGGAGTTGATAAATATTACGCTATCCTGGGCTGTTCCCGGAGCGACACGGATGAGACTATAAAAAAGAAATACCGAAAGCTGGCCATGGAATTTCACCCGGATAAGATAATCGCTCAGGGAGATCGGAAGAGCGTCGTGTAGGGAAAGAGTGTAGATCTCGGTGGTCGCCGTATCATTAAAAAAAAAAAGAGAATAAAACTAAAAACAAGA
>CAKZYZ010000206.1 GCA_937885075.1 uncultured bacterium
CACGAAGGTCACGAAGAACACGAAGAAAAACAAAGAAAACTATGGAATTTTCCTTTGTTTCTTCAAATTCCTTCGTGAACTTCGTGTTCTTCGTGGTTTAAAAGGCTTTTCGAGTAAGGTCTAGCTTCACACCTTTTCAGACACTATTTATCCAGTTGATCCTGTTATCCTGTCTAAAATAGAGTTTATTGTCCTGATACTTAATATAAAAAATAGATTAGCGCGAGGTGATAAATTATATTATAACACTAATCCAGACAAGCTCATTTCTTGCTTCGGTCATCTCCCCTTGACTGGCAATTATCTTTGATGGTATATATCTTTAAAACCCCTGATCTTGAAAAGGAATGGAACGAGACAAGGCGTTAGTAAACCCCGTTACTCTGTGCCATTAGGGACCCCGCCGTCGGAGGGACCATCGTGTGGCAGCCTAAAGGCAGCCGCTACGAGAGGATGGGGTTCACTGAAACCTTACGAGGGGAATACTTTAAATTCTCCTGATTTCATGCTTTCCTTAGAGGAAAAGTTGCCCGAACGAAGCGAGGGCTAAGTTCAACGTTAGAAAAAAACAATGAATATGGACAAGAAGAAAACTCTCCGGTCCAAAATTATCCTGGTCACCTGCGGTGTGATCTGGCAGGGGAGGGAACTGCTGATAGCTCAGCGGAAACCCGATTCGCTCTTAGAACCCTTAAAGTGGGAGTTCCCGGGCGGGAAGATCGAGTTTTCGGAGGATCCTCCGACTGCTCTGAAGCGGGAGATAAAGGAAGAGCTGAACTTCGAGATTGAAGTCAGCGATATATTATGTGTGAGTTCCCATAATTACCGCCAGGGACCGGATGAAGTCAAACATGTCCTGATGCTGGCCTATAGTTGCGCCTATAAGAAAGGAATACCGGAGATCCGTGATGTCCACGACTTCAAGTGGGTCAGGGTCGAGAACCTGGACGAGTACGATTTCGCCGCGGCCGACCTGCCTATTATCGAGAGATTGAAGAGCCTCTACTCCCGTCCCGACCGGTCTTCCCAAGCTCCGGCCGGCTCGGGGGACAGACCTCTTGCCGACCGGGACTGCCTGGTATCCAAGCTGAAGGAGGAGGTCAACCGGTTTGTCTCGGAGAGGGATTGGGAGCAGTTTCATTCCCCCAAGAATCTCAGTATGTCGATCGCGATCGAGGCGGCGGAACTGATGGAGCACTTCCAGTGGGTGACGGTTCCGGAAGCCCGCCTTCTGACCCGGGACCCGGACAAATACGAGGAGGTGATCCAGGAAGTAGCGGATATCGCTATCTATATTCTCAGCCTATGCAACTCCCTAAATATCGATCTCAGTGAGTCGATCGGGAAGAAGATGAAACTCAACCGGAAGAAATACCCGATGGAGGAGTACTGGGGGAAGTTTACCAATTGAAGAAGTTGAAAGTGCCTAAAGTGCGCTAAAGTGCCTAAAGTTGTTCGCTTTCGACTTGGTTTTCTGGTTTCAGCAGCCCGGTTAATAAAAGCGGCATCCTCTGTCGTGTAAGCACTATGGCGGATAAAAAAGTTGTCGGTTCACTTGGCTTTGCTTGATCTCGATAACCTCTAAGGAAAGCACGAAGGCAGGCGGGAGAGTATTTTGAATTCTCCTGTTTTCATGCTTTCCTTAGAGGAAAAGTTACCAAAAGAAGTGAGGAAGTCACTACTTCAGATTTTTTCGTCTAAAGCAGGAACTTTGACAATAAACCGCGGAGTAGGAGTATTGGTTTTTTCCCTGATCAGGATAATTCGTGTAATTCGCGAAATTCGTAGTTCAATTTAGTTGCCATAGCGAAGTGTGGGCTAAGTTTTAATGAAGAGACATCTCCATCTTCTTGTATCCGGCAGAGTACAGGGGGTTTTCTTTCGGTATAGCGCCCGGGAGCGGGCTGAGGAACTGGAGTTAACCGGGTATGCCAGGAATCTTTCCGACGGCCGGGTTGAGATTGTCGCGGAAGGAGAGGAGCCCGGACTGAAGAGTCTCCTGGCCTGGGCTCACCAGGGACCCCCCGGCGCGTATGTAACCGGAGTCGAAGTAAGCTGGCCTCCGGAAAAAAATTCCTTTCCATCATTTACTATCAGATGATAGTATGCATAATCATAAAACGAATAACCAAGAAATGTCGTAGCTCGAAAGAGTTATAAAATCAGTTAACGGCGTTAATTAAAATATAATAATTTTTTTAGGAGAAAAAAATTAGTGCGAAGACCTTAAAACTGGAATCGGACGGTAATGTACTTGCCTCCCGACTGATCAACCCCCAAAAGCGGCAGCTCTGGAAGGAGATTGTAGCCTATCCGCAATACCTCACCAACTTTCTCCGATTGGGTCATTGGCTGACCAGTGACGGTCAGTTTGATGAGGCGGTAATTTTTTATAAATACTCAGTCCGCAAACATCCCCACTCCTACCGGCTCCTGTTAAAGTTGGCTCTGGCGTATGAGAATGCCGGTGAGGAAGTCGCCGCTATACGCACCTATGAGCGGGTTACCCGTCGCCACCCCGATCGGTTTCAGGCATATATCCATCTGGAAAAAATCTATCGCCGGTCACTTAACTTTGATAAGGCTATAGATCTCTATAAAGCAATCCCTTCAGCCAATCCGATTAAGAAACTCAGTCTTAAAAGGCTTTTTCATATCTATGCGATAGAAGGAGATCTGGATAACGCCGTCATTACTCTCCAGTCCGCGATTAAGAATTACGGGGAATCATACGCGCTCTGTCTTGAACTGGGAAAACTGAATCTGCGCCGGGGTGATCTTCTCGGTGCGGTTCAAAATTTTGAGAGCGCGGTTGCCTTTCGTCCCAGATCCATCGAGACCCGGACCTGGCTGGGAATCGCGCTCAAGGAACTTGGGAATCTTCGTCTGGCCGAATATGAGTTTGAAGAGATCTTAAAGATCAAGGCTAATTCATTCCAGGGCTTGATCCATCTGGCGGAATTAAAGATTAAGGATTTGAAACTTGAGGACGCCCTCGGTTGTTTAGAGGTAATCGAGAAGAAAATTACCGATAATGCCCGGGTAAATATCTGCCGGGGTTGGATTGCCTTGAAACAGGAGGACCCGAAGAAAGCTATCGAGTACTGTCAAGCCGGGTTGAAAGGATCAAAATTTTATTTTGTCTGGGAGCAGGTTCTGGCCCATCGAATTATCTCCCGGGCTAATCGAGAACTGGATAACCAGGAAGAGTCTGAATTTCATCGACTGCTGGCCACCGCGATCGCGGGAAAAGATACCTATGAATCTTTAATAGGTCTGGCCGAGCAGCTGGTAAGACAGAAGGAATTAAAGCAGGCCACCGATGTTTATCTTCGGATTTTGGAACTCTATCCGCGCAATACCCGGGCCCAGATCGGATTAGGAGATATCTATCTCAAGCGCGGCGAGACCGAGAACGCTATTCTTACCTGCCGCCGGGCACTGGAGAATATTCGTCCGATATATATCCGGGAGCGGATCAGGGCACATACGGTAATCAGTATCTCCTATAAGATACAGAAAGAGTTTCCTTCCCATAAGGCGGAAGTAAAGATAATTCACGCTCTACTCCGGCAGATGTATCTTAAACCTTCCGAGAAGTCTAAGATCAAGAAGGATCTCTCCCGGGGGAAATAGATTTAGCGCCTTCGGCGCTAACGTTTAAAAATTAAAAACGTTGAAGATAAAAAACGTTAAAGATCGTTGAAGACCGTTAGACTTCTCGTGAAATGCGGAGCAAGAGTATTTTTCTTACGTATGCTCCGGCCCAAACAAATCTTTATTCTTTCTTCCCGTATTGTAATCTTCTCCCTTTATTTTTCCTGCTCTATTGCCTCCGGCAGTACTCCGGTTAAGAGCGAATCCATCTCATTCGCTCCTCCATCCGGGCAAGCGAATAATGATAAGGTGGGGGATATCTCCCGACCCCACCTGCTCTGGAAATTCAAGTCAAAAGGTTCGTTCTCCTCCGCTCCGGAGGTGTCGGGTAATATGGTTATCGTTGGAGATGGGAAAGGGACTCTGACCTGCCTCTCGGCAGATAACGGACATAAGGTCTGGTCCCGAAGCTTCTCCGGTTACTTTGCCGCGTCACCGGTTATCGACGGGAAGAGAGTCTATATCGCGCAATCCAGTAGAGAAGTTATCTATTACCGGGAATCAGGGGGCGGAATATTCCAATCCGCGCCCCGGGTTACCCGGATGGTCGAGGAAGACGGCGCGGTGAGATGCCTGGATATTCAATACGGACGCCGCCGGTGGAAACGGAGACTACCCCGGCCAATTCATTCATCACCTGTCCTGGCCGGTGATCGACTGATTGTCGGATGTCTTGATTATAAGATCTATTGTCTGGACCGGGAAAATGGAACCATCGTATGGGATTTTAAGACCAACGGTCCGGTGGATCGGTCTCCGGCCATAGGAGACGGGATGGTTCTGGCCGGTTCAAGGGGCGGTTCAATCTTCTGCCTTGCCCTTAAAGATGGGAAAGAACACTGGAAGTTCGGGCTGGGAAAACGAGTTGAATCACCGCCGGTATGCCGGGACGGAATGGTATATGTCGGAGCTGACAACGGGGATCTCTATTCTATCTCCATCAAGACCGGCAAGCCGGTCTGGAAGAGCGGGCTTGATGGAGTGTTAGCCGCGGCGCCCATTGTAACCCGTGAATATATTTACGCCGGCACCACCGCGGGCAAGTTTTACTGTCTTCGAAGAAAAGATGGCCGGGAGCAATGGTCGCGGAAATTATCCCGCCGGATCAATTCTTCCCCCCGGGAGATGATGGGGAAGATATTGGTCTCCACCGATACAGGCATAATCTATTGCCTTAATCCTGGAGACGGTACGGTCTGCTGGAAATACAATCTCTTCAGCGGTTCCACTGCCTGGCTGACTCCGTCCGGAGACCGGATCTATCTGACGTCGTCGGATCGCAAGGTATATTGCCTGGGGGAATAACCAAATAGAATAATAGTTTGCTTTACGAAGCTTTGCGTCGTAAGGTACTGTTGATAGTAGCATGTTGCTGCTTAGGAAATTTTCCCATATCCCTATCTGTTCAAGAAGTAAGTATCTGGACAGTTGAGAGATGAAGTAAATAGTTATTATATTACCCAAAGATTTTTACTTTATTAAATGGTGTTAGTCTTAGTGCATTTCCGCTAAGTTAGCGCCGCAGGCGATAACTTATGATGAAAAATATTATTCTATCAGTAATTATCGGCATACTACTTATTCCTTTGGTATCCTCAATAGCTGCCGCCGGGTCGGATATCGATCAGGGGTACACGGCCTTAAATGAAGCGTATCAAGCCCGCCGGGCGGGGAATCAAGAACTGGCCCGGGAAAAGATAGCCGTTGCCCTGGATATTTTCCGTGCCACCGCGGCGGATAATGGACCGGGTCTGGTAAGGTCGGAGACCGAGTATCAGATTGAAGATACCCCCAAAAAGATCTCTTTGATAGAGAGTAAGACTCTATTTAAGATAGAGTTCAAAGTTGCTCCTCCCTCTCAAAGTCAGGATTCAAAGGATAAGGATGAGACCATTCGCCGGCAGCAGCTGATCCTCCAGAAATTAATTCTCCTGAGCAGGGAGAATGCCGAACTGAGGAAGTCCATCTCCCGGGTAGAGGCTAATACTAAAGAGACCGAGAATATCAGTGATATGGTCTCCGACATCCGGGACGATACCGCGGCGCTTGATGATTTAAATGACAGTATCGACGATGTCAAGGATGTTACCGAAGATACTAATGACGCTATCGACAAGTTTGATGATATAAACGACAGTGGAGATAAGGTAGAAGATATTGCCGATGATATCTCCGATCTTCGGGACGATATCGATATCCTGAAGGATATCCTCAGTATTGTTGAGGATATTAAGAATGATACCGATGATATCAAAGACCTTGAAGACAGTATCGATGAGGTGAAAGACGCGGTGCAGAATCAGGATAGTTCGGAGTAGGGGAGGGGGGGGGGGGGGGTGGAAAAGTGAAATGTGCGTTAAGGGCCAAAATGTGGCGCCCCCCACGGCCTTTCTTCTTTTTTTGGTTTTGCTCTGTAAGTTTGCAGTATTTCCAGTGGTTCCCGGCTTTTTTTATTTTAGTTGTTGGATCCCCCAAACTTCCGTGTCCCC
>CAKZYZ010000207.1 GCA_937885075.1 uncultured bacterium
GTGACTGGAGTTCAGACGTGTGCTCTTCCGATCTGATGTCGCGGAAGAGACAGGAGTTTCTTTCCTCTACCGGGATTTCCGGGAAGGCTGGAAAGAGCACTGGGAGTTGACCGAGCAGTACGGACTCTACAAGCAGCAGTACTGCGGGTGCCTTTATAGTGAGTATGATAGATTTGGAAAGCGGATTGGGAAAGAGCCAGTTCGTAGTGCAGGACATTAGTTTTGCAGGGGAAAGAACCCGCGGGAGTGATTGGACTCGTAGTGCAGAGCTTCAGCTCTGCCCGTGTAGGCAGGACTGAAGTCCTGCACTACGAGAGAGCGCCGGCAGTGAGCCATACTCGTAGTGCAGAGCTTCAGCTCTGCCCGTGTAGGCAGGACTGAAGTCCTGCACTACGAGAGAGTGCCGGCAGTGAGCCATACTCGTAGTACAGAGCTTCAGCTCTGCTTTTTAGATGAAACAATTCTCTAAAAGACCAAGACTGACCAATTTCAGTTATCGGGGAACATTTGCATATTCCATAACCGTTAACACCGATTATCGGAAGAATTATTTCTCCGATTATTACAATGTTGAACTCGTTTTGCCGATCCTGGAGCAATCAAGCCGAAAGTTCCAATTTCAGGTTTGTATGTATTGTTTTATGCCCGATCATCTGCATCTACTCCTTAAGGGTGAGACTCATGATGCTGATTTGAAGAAGTTTGTGAGAATCTTTAAGCAACGAAGCGGTTATATCTTCAAACAGAAGAAGAAGTGTAAGTTATGGCAGCCCAGTTTTTATGACCATGTGGTAAGGGAAGAAGAGGATCTATTGGAGGTCGCAAGGTACATCATTCTGAATCCGGTTAGAAGAGGCTTGGTAGATAATTATAAAGATTATCCATTTTCAGGTTCTCAAGTGTGGGATATCGATAAACTATGATGCCGGGCAGGACTAAAGTCCTGCACTACGAAAGGCCATTGGCAGTTATCCCTACTCGTAGTGCAGAGCTTCAGCTCTGCCCGGGAAAAGCTCCTGGCAGTTGGCCCTACTCGTAGTGCAGAGCTTCAGCTCTGCCCGGGAAAAGCTCCTGGCAGTTGGCCCTACTCGTAGTGCAGAGCTTCAGCTCTGCCCGGGAAAAGCTCCTGGCAGTTGGCCCTACTCGTAGTTCAGAGCTTCAGCTCTGCCCGGGAAAAGTCCCTGGCAGTTGGCCCTACTCGTAGTGCAGAGCTTCAGCTCTGCCGAAATATAATAAAAATGAAGACTATAGATTTTGATTATGAACTCCCCCCGGAACTGATCGCCCAGCATCCTCCGGAGAAGAGAGAAGATGCCCGTCTGATGGTCTTGAATCGAAATACCGGCGGGGTTGAGCACCGGCAATTCCCGGAGCTCCTGGAATATTTTTCCCGGGGAGATCTGTTGGTCCTCAATAACGCCCGGGTCATCCCGGCCCGTCTCCATGGCCGCCGAATCCCTACCGGGGGCAAGTCCGAGATCCTCCTCTTAAACCCTGCCGCCGACGGCGGCTGGAATGCGCTGGTTCGTCCGGCCCGGCGGGCTCGCCCGGGGACAGAGATAGATTTTGGCGGCGGTGTTATCGGAGTGGTACGGGAGCGTCTTCAAGGGAATATCATAATTGACTTCCCCGGCATCGATGACCTCCTGCCCGCACTGGAAGAGATCGGGTATATGCCTCTCCCCCCGTATATCAAGCGCGATCCTCATAACTACCCCGAAGAACTTCGCCGGACTGATCGGGAACGATACCAGACCGTCTTCTCTAAGAAACCCGGGGCAATTGCCGCTCCGACCGCTGGTCTTCATTTTACCGATAAGTTCCTCGACGCGATTCGGGAGAAAGGGGTAAAGATTGCCCACCTCACACTTTATGTCGGTTACGGTACCTTCCAGCCGGTTAAGACCGAGACCCTGGAGGAGCACCTGATGCACGAGGAGTATTATGAGATCGATCAGGAGACCGCCGCGGCGATCAATGAATCGCGGGAGAGGAAGAAGGAGGGAGGGGAGGGGGGGCGACTCTGGCTGGTAGGTACTACCACGGTCCGGTCCCTGGAGAGTGCTGCCGATCAAGCAGGAAGAATAATACCAACCACCGGCCCCACCGATATCTTCATCTATCCCGGCTACCGTTTCAAGCTCGACTTCAACCTTATCACCAACTTCCACCTCCCCCGTTCCACCCTGATCATGCTGGTCTCCGCCCTGGCGGGGAGAGATAATATCCTCAATGCCTACCAGGAAGCTATCACAAAGAAGTATCGTTTCTACAGCTACGGCGACGCGATGGTAATCAGATAGGATGCTTACGACGGATTGATTGAATTATCTCATCGAGTTGATGAAGAAAACGTGATCGGTCCCGCTGTTTAATTGGTGGAGGTCCGCCGGTAATCTCTCCTGAGCCGCGAAGTTCTGACAGAAGTCCCCGCATCGCGACGGCCTGCCCGATGTTGTCCTCGGTGAACGGCTTTCCGGTTGTACCAATTACACGAGCGTTTCCTTCGAGGCAGCGGCTCGCAAGCAGAATGTCAGCGGTGACCACGATATCATGAGGCTCTACGTGTTCGACAATCCAATTATCGGCCTCGTCTTCTCCAGCACCCACAATTTCTAGTTTAATCCATCGTTCATTCGGAACTCGCATCCAGGAGTTGGCCACCAATGTGACATTAAGGCCACACCGGCTGGCAACACGGTATACCTCCTCTTTAACCGGGCACGAGTCAGCATCTATAAATATCTGCGGCAAATGAAGATCCTCCCCATTATCCCGGTCCTATGCCGGGTGTAGGCATGCTTTGTTTTGGAGCTTAATCGAAAACCTTTTCGAGTAACCCCTGAAAACCCTGATTTTTACGGAGCGCAACGGAGTAAAAATCCAGTGCAGTGATTTGTTATGTGTGCCTTGATTTGCTATTTAAATAAAGTTATTATTAAAGTGCTGCTAAGCAAAATCTGTATTAAAAATATCAAACTACCAATTAACAGTGCAGATTTTCCATCTCTTAAAATACTTCCAAAGGATATTTTTAAGCCAATCCCCGCCATTGCAACAACAAGTGCATAGTGGCTTATTGAACTTAATATCTTTATATATTCTTCAGGTAATAGTCCAAGAGTTGGAATCAATGAAAATAAAACAAATCCAATAATAAATTTTGGAAATTTAACTTTTCCCGTATTGCCAACATTTGTATGTTTTTGTTTATTGCGAGAGAAAGCATAAATAAGAATAAAAATAAGAGGTGTCAGCATTAATATTCTTGTCATTTTTACAATAATTGCAATGTGACCTGCTAATCCATTTAAAGAAAAACCCGCCGCCACTACTTGTCCAACTGCTTGCAAGGTATTTCCGATAAGTACACCCGATTTTATATCGCTAAATTGCAAAATAATTTTAGCAATAAATGGAAGTAAAAAAATACCTAGTGTACCCATGAAATTGACAATTGCTATCGATAAACCAACCTCTTCTTCATTAGCTCCAATTATCTGTTCCGTTGCGGCAATTGCCGAACTACCACAAACGCCATTACCAATACCAAGAAGAATAGCTAATTTTTGATCGAACTTGAATATTTTTCCAAGTATAATTGATGAAGAAATAGTTACAGCCATTGCTATAATGATTATTAATAATGTTGTATAGCCAAGCTCTGCCAAAATTTTATAATCCAGATTGATTCCTAATAAAGCTATTGCAAATGATAAGACATGTTTTTCACTATATGTAATCCCTTCCTGGAAAATTTCTCCTGGGTTTATCGTATTCCCAATAATAAGTCCCAAGACGATGGCAATAGAAACACTTCCAATATTGATATATTTTGACAAGAATAATGATATCAATGCAATGGCAATACATAAAATTATTCCGTATGCGGACCTAAGTTTAATCATAAATATATCCTTTTTACACGCATAACCTAGAGCTAAGCTGCCCCGAAAGTTTTCGGGGTCTGCTTGAGCGACTGGTTGGCAGATTTATCACAGTTTTAAAGGGTCAAGCAATCTGGCACCGTGATGAATCGTAAGAAGTTCAACTAGGTTGGCATTTACGCGATAGACGATACGGAAATTCCCAAAAATAATTTCGCGAATAATAGGATCATTCTTCTCCGGCACCATCCTACCCAAGTTCGGGAAACTGGATAAGCGTTCTACGGCATTGATGATGTCCGTGGCAAATAATCGGGCATAATATGGAGAGTCTTGCGCAATGAAATCAGTAATAGACTCGAGATCGTCAGATGCTTGCTGAGTCCATCTTACTTCAGCCATTTTGCCATTCTCTCCTTAACCTGAGCATGAGAAATGGTATTTTCAGCGTCAGCTTGATAAAGCCCTCTTTCGACCTTCGAGAGAAATAGCAGGCGCTCCATAGCATCTTCTATTGAGGCCTCATCTGGGAGTTCCCGCAAAGCGTTAATCATCTTATCTTTTGTTTTCATGTCGAAAGGATAACATCTTCTATTTAGATTACCAAATGATTATCTTCTGCCAACGTAGAGCTAAGCTGCCCCGAAAGTTTTCGGGGGCTGCTTGAGCGACTGGTTAGGCTTTTGTTAAGGCACTAAGAATTGGCCAGTTGTTTTATATCCCCCCACGAACTCCCCGGACATACCTATTGAGGGTCTTATTGTTGTAGCCGACGTAGCCGTAGTCGAAATACACGCGCCAGGCGTTCGAAGTAATGAGGTCGTTGGTAGTGGAGGACCAGTAGAAGTCCAACTTGGTATTCGGGAAATACGTGGTATCAACTATAAAGCCATATGTTCCGTAATCGATTATGGACTGCAATTCTTTTACATTCGGCAGTCTCCAGTCGTCATAGCCGCCAAAAGTCAGATTGTTATAACACTCGAGTGCTGAAAACCAATCAGTCTGGTTTCCAAAATTACAGCCTGCCGCATTTCCATCCGAGGCCCACATCAGCCCGGTGACATTGTCAATGGTCACAATCTCACCGTTGCCGGCCGGGTCAGCCGTCTGGTAGCTGAAAGCTATTCCGGCCTGGTATGTCCCGTCATCTCCGCTGGAGTATTCGGTGAACTGTCCCGTCTTCAAGAGGCCACCGCCTCCCCTTGAATAGCCATCAGCAACGTCGGGGGCAATGGCTCTATCTCCGGAAGTGCCGAAGTAGACCCGGGTGACACCCCGGGCGGCCCAGAGACCTGAGCTTGCTCGGAAAATTCCGATGTCTTCGGTTCCGTCTCCATTGTAGTCCCCCGGCTTGGCTTTGTCGCCGGATGAGCCGAAATAAACTCGGCTGAATCCTCGGATAGCCCAGAGGCCACTGCTACCCCTGAAGATGGCCGGGAGATCGGTCCCGCTTCCCTCCCAATCACTGGGTTTGGGGAGGTCACCCGTTGTTCCGAAATAAAATCGACTTACACCTCTCACCGACCATAATCCGGAACTTTCCCGGAAGATGGCGATGTCTCCGGTTCCGTCGCCGTTAAAGTCCGCCGCCGAGGACACTCCAACAACTAACGCCAGCGCCAATGCCACAACAAACAAAACTCTCTTCATGCCGCACCTCCTTGGGTTAAGAGTTTCTATGATTTCTATCTTTAAAGCCTAACGTTCAGGCTCACCTGCCGCTATGGAGCGCAGCGGAATAGCAGTCAGGTGGAGCGTTTTGTTGGGCATGTTTTTATGTGATTTATTACTCCAATCCTTTTTCTCTAAGGGCATCATGAAGAAGATTGTTGCCATCACACCGATAACAATGATTTTCTGTGCCTGAAGGAACCTCCCCAGCAGTTACTATGTTTGCGGCTTCACGGATAACCTCTGCATACCACTTACTTGACGGTGCTCTGTGACCGGCGAGGCGGGAACCTGGATTAGGTGACCAGATAAAGGGAACAATATTAACTCCCATATTCGTAAGCGTTTCTACGCCATCAAGAAATGTGTCTTTTGGCTCCAGACCCAACACAAAGACCCCGTAAACATTTCCTTCTCCAAATATGTGGACAGCAGATTCAATGGATTGAAGGAATTGTGTATGTGAAGTAGTCTTTGCTTTTCCTGGACAAATTGCTTGGTATAAAGCTTCATCCCAAATTTCCATACTGTACCCGATAGCTTGTATTCCTGTGTTATAATATCGCTTGATGTCATCTCCTTTTGCCGGTGACGGGAGTATCGTTCCGGGAATACGATCTTTTCCCACATGTTTTTTTATTGAAGCAATAATCTTTTCAACGGTAGACACTTCGCTCTCGTGTGCAAAGCAACCACCAGTTAACAAAATATGGTTGACTATTCCCTCTTCCCAAGCAAGACTGGAAACTTCACCAATCATTTCCGTATCTTTTTTCTTCAACACGGCCGAAGTTTTAGATGTTGACACAAGATTACAGAATAGACATTCCTGACCGCTGGAAAAGTGACTGCAATAATTTTGGTAACAGAAAAAAAGGCAGTCCTCGCCCCCAACCTGTCCTATCTGAAC
The DNA here is from genome assembly GCA_937885075.1 of uncultured bacterium. GTDB lineage: Bacteria > Auribacterota > Erginobacteria > Erginobacterales > Erginobacteraceae > CAKZYZ01. The sequence continues at coordinate 6,472 of CAKZYZ010000207.1, forward strand.
CATCTTTTTATTATCGTCAATCTTATGATTATAAAATTCTGGACGCTTAATCCATTGAACATCACAAATATGATTGTCGCCGTGATATAAACGCAAAATCTCTTTGTTAATCAGCACAGAGAAGGGGGACGAAGAGTTCAGCCTAAACTGAACGACCGTTCCGTCAGGTAAAAGAAAGTCGTCGGGCAATTTGCAATCGGCATGCTCTTCCATATCCCAACCAAAAAGACCGTGATTCTGTTCCTTGTATTTTGTGCCAACTCCTGCCAATGCTTCTTTTGTTGCATTTATGCCTTCTACAAGTAAGGCGGCTTTGAGTTCGATAGTGTCACTTGTCATTTCTTCTTTCATAATTTTCCTTTCTTTGTTGCCCAACGAATAGCGGCCGGAAGGGACCGACCAAAAAACTATGCTACCCCGGAAAACTTTGGCAAAGCTAAAAACGTTTGATAGCAGCATTAGCCCTTCCGGTCTGCTTGAGCGGTTTGTTAGGATTTGTTTTGAGGCAAAGGAACGTCCAGATCTTTACAGATCTTCTTGGCAGTGAAAATAAGAATTTCTCTATGCCGGGGAATAGTAGAACATTTTCGAGCAATGGGGTTAATGAACACCGTATGATTAGTACCTTCGCGGCGAAATAAATAGCCGTGTCGCTCAAGATGACGAATTAAATCTCGGCGCTTCATCAGGCAGGAATCAAAAAGCTCTCGCGAATAACATCTTGTCCTTCCATTGCCTCTTCTGCTAATTGACGATTTGTTTCAAGAACCAGATCAACTGCTTCGGAAAGATTTTTTCGTGCCTCTTCCAAGGTTTTTCCCTGGGTATTGGCACCTGGGAGCTCTTCAATGAAAGCGGCGTAGCCTTCCGGAAATTTTTGAAAAACGGCGGTAAATTTCATTTATATTTCCTCCTTATTTGTAAAAAGACTACCACACTTATTCCCGATGTACAATTTTTGAAACTTAAAAATCCTAACGTAAAGCTAAGCTGCCGGAAGGGGCCGACCAAAAAACTATGCTACCCCGGAAAACTTTGGCTAAACGAAAATGTTTGATAGTAGCATTAGCCCTTCCGGTCTGCTTGAGCGATTTGATACTGTTTAAGGCCTCCCTCTTTATTATGCCTATTGGTATGATGATGGAAACCCCAATCGCCAACCCCCACAGAGTGGGGAAAGGAGGAGGCCATGCGATTTTATAAGCAGAATCATCGCTCATACTGCGGGATAGATCTGCATGCAAGAACAATGACAGGGTTGATTCGGATAAGATTGCCCGATTGATCCGGAGTGGGATGTTCCCTCTCGCGTATGTCTACCCCCGGAAGATGCGGGGAGATCGGGATCTTCTCCGCCGGAGGTGCTATTTTGTGAATAGACGGGGTGAACTGCTTACCCACATCCAGAACACCAATAGCCAGTACAACCTCCCCCCGATCGGGAGGAGGCTGGACCGAAAGAAGAACCGGGAAGGGGTTGGCGACCACTTCCCGATCCCGGCGGTGCGGAAGAGCGTGGAGGCGGATCTAAAGCTTCTCTTCGATCTGGTCATAAAGGATCTGGAGAAGTACATCGACCGGAGGGTGAAATTTCATGATGTCCACAGCTACTGATTGAGCCTCGATAAGTGTTTGGAGCAGGCATGTCCTGCAGCCGGAGAAGTTAAGAAATTAAGTCAGAACATACGCTGCTTTTTGGTTCAGCCGTGAGTAACCAAGCGTGGAATCCGTGTTTCCCGCAACAGGAGGATTTTGCATAATTTTCTTTATTGACACCTGGAGGCCTTATGAGGGTTATGCGGGGACTTCGAGGTAAGCGGAGAAGCTATGGGGACGCGGGATTACAAGGTCTTCTCTTTTTAGCCCATCGAGATGGAACTCAATTGCTTCCCGCATTCTTGTTTCGACTTCTTCTTTTGTTTCCCCGGTAGCAACGCATCCATCAAGGTCGGGGGAAAAGGCCGAATATCCAGTTTTGGTTTCTTCAATAACTACTAAGTATCGTTTCATTTTACACCTGCTTGTTTAAATATACTATTTAATGTACCAGATGCCAAGTCATCGCTGGGTTTGCCGGCAATGGTGACAAGGCCAGATTTGAAAGGATGTTTGAATTGGCGATGACTCCCCCGGGACCGGGCAAGATACCATCCGTCAGTCTCAATCATTTTGATTACATCACGAACTTTCATTTATAAAGAATGATAGCAACAATCATTCAACAAATCAACCCGCATAACGTAGAGCTAAGCTGCCCCGAAAGCTTTCGGGGTCTGCTTGAGCGCTTGGTTCTGCAGCTTATTCAGGAAGCCCACTTTAGGGATAACTTGCGGTGGTGTTGTACGCAATCACGCAGATACAGGTTGATCAGGTTTTGATAGGGGACACCTGTCTGCTCTGCCATTGCTTTAAAGTAGTCAATAATATCAACACCCATGCGGATTGTGACTTGTTTCTTGAGATGCTTGGCATAGGGGTTCTTCCTGCCCTTGAGTTTTGCGAAGTCGTATTCTTTTCTCATTTTCCACCTCTTGAGTAGTTCTGTTGCTCTTGCCTAGTTGCTTTGCGAGCGGAGATGATTCTAATCTCAAAATTACTCTTGCGATAACAGTGACAAATCACAAGGATTCTCAAACGAACACTGAGCCCGAGCATCAGGAATCGATCTTCTGTTTCTGAATGATCCGGATCGAAGAACTCAATGGCGTTCTCATCAAAAAACACTGTTTGGGCCTCTTCAAAAGAAACTCCATGCTTCTTCTGATTTGCCTTATTCTTTCGCTCGCTCCATGAAAACGTTATTCTATCCATAATTACACTGTAAATATGTTGTAGTGAGATTGCAAGGGAAATATTCAGTATTTTTTGCTGCAGAACGTAGAGCTAAGCTGCCGGAAGGGGCCTACTGAAAAGCTTTGCTACCCTGGAAATCGCCGGCGAAGATAAAAATGTTCGACAGTTGCATTAGCCCTTCCGGTCTGCTTGAGCGATTGGTTCTGCGGTTTTGTGGAAAAGGGAAAGCCTACTACCACATAATGTCGACCGGATACTTCTTCAGGATAGTATCGTGACTGATAAGGCAAAGTGACTCAACTCTGGCCTGAGCTATAATTATTCGGTCGAAAGGATCCTTATGGATTGAGGGGAGGTACCAAGTGCATATACATGCGAAGCGTTGACAGGCATAAGTGACAAGCCATTGGAGTTCTGTTGCCCTTCAACCAACTTGGCGAGTGGAATATTAAGTTTGATTTTGCCAAGTTGTGATTTGATTTGAATTTCCCAAAGACTCGCAACGCTGAGGATCAACTGATTCTCGGGATCCTGACACAGTGCGAAAGCACGATCAGACAATTTCTCCGGTTCACTATCCCACCAAATGAACACATGTGTATCCAGGAGAAATCTCATCTCTCTCCCGTCCAAAATTCATTCGGCAATGCTTCATCAAAATCATCACTCGTCGAGATCTCTCCGACATGAAGACCTGCTACTCTTTCCGAAATAGGTACCATCTGAGCGATGGGGGTCTTGTTCTTGCTCAATATGATATGGTCACCTTTGATAACCTGTTGAAGCAATTTGTGAAAGTTAATCTGCACTTCAGCTATATCTATGGTTTGAGTTGTCACGGTGCAACCTCCCTGAGCTTGAATTTAATATTATGGCACAAATGTAGTCTGAAGTAAAGGTCATGTCAAGTCCACTTTTCTATTTCTTTTCGCAGAACGAAAAGCTAAGCTGCCGGAAGGGGCCGACCAGAAAACCATGCTATCCTGAAGAATGCTGGCGAAGCTAAAAATGTTTGATAGATAGTAGCATGAGCCCTTCCGGTCTGCTTGAGCGACTGGTTATGAGGCGTTTCGTTGCCTCCCCGGATAATATTGGCCAACTATATTGCTTTTTTAGCCGGGACGTCACCACCGACCCTGTGTCGGTGGAACGATGACTGACAACTACTAACTCCGCACCCACCCAACACACTCTCCCCCTCCCCCCCGCGCGGAGCGCGGGGGGGGGAGGGGTTAGGGGAGGGGGGAGTTCTGTTTTAGTTTCCAGTCATGATTCCACCGGGGTGAACCCTATGATAACCAAATCACCTTGAATTTGCTCGAATTCATACCGCACGGGGACAAGGTTTCATCATCTCAAGATATACCTTAATCCCATTTGCGACTTTAAATAACAAGTCGGATTCACGGATTTTCT
>CAKZYZ010000208.1 GCA_937885075.1 uncultured bacterium
TTTCCCTACACGACGCTCTTCCGATCTCCCAGATCCCTACATTCTTCCGGAAGAGGGCGATATCGGTGGTCCCATCCCCATTGTAATCCCCTGACTGGATAACCGGAAAATAACGATGGCGATAGATGTTCAGCTCTCCTCCATACTCATCCTGCCAGATCCCGGCCATCTCCTCAATAGTAGCCCAGATCAGACGGCCGGAAGCGGCGTATTCATTAAGAACCGTGATCTGTTCTCTATAGACATTCCGGAAGTTGGGGGTCTTCAGCTTATGTTCCGGAACAGCAATGGAAAACGAATAGAATTTCTCCTCTTCCAGAAGCCCCGCTTCCTGGTGAGCGAGAAGATCAAGGAGAATCTCATACTCTCTCCCCCCGACTCCGACATTGATTAAAGAACTCCCGGAGGCATGGAGATAGAAGTAATGTATGTTATCCATCCGCCAGCACCCCGAAGCGCTATCATCGTTGCCTATATGACCGGCGGTCGCTCCAAGACAGAGGATCGATGGACTCCAACTATACCCGGGATAGGCAATTCCGACTATGGGATTAAAAAAGCGTTCCCAATCCTGGTAGTTAGTGCCTGAACGAAAACCCCTAAAACTAAGTCATTGCGAGGAGGAACGACGAAGCAATCTGCTTTGTTTGTGAGGAGATTGCTTCGTCGCTATGCTCCTCGCAATGACAAATCCCATGAAATTCGGGGTTTTCGGTCAGACACTAGTTATCTGGTGGATCATAAAGAAATCCCCCCACGACCGGAGATAGCGTCACTCCAAGCGACTCAATCAAATAGGCAATATCAGCATAATTATGACCGAATACTTCGTGTCCGTGAGGATCGATAGCTGTCCCCAGATCTTCCTTAAAGTAACGGATCAGATTTTTTCCATTGGTATCTTCCACTACCGATCCAAAATCGTAGAGTCCCACCTCGGAAAGAAATGTCCAGTCTGGCTGCAAGTTGAAAGCGACTCCGTTTTCGGCCATCATCTCAGCAAATAGACGTATCTCCCTCCTTTCTTTCAGATATGACTCCAGCCTCTGAACATTTCTGGACTCTTCAATATGAGCAAAATAGCAGACATATATCGGGGGAGGAGCAGCGATAACCATCGAGGAAAAGACTGTTATGATAATAGAAAATAGACCGGCAAATGTGATTATTATTGATTTTGTCATAATTATTAACCTCGTTGAATGACAGAGATATCACGTAAGCTTTCAGTGAACCCCGTCCTCTCGTAGCGGCTGCCTTTAGGCTGCCTCACGATGGCGACCTGAAGGTCACCGCTACGAGCACGGGGCAACGGGGTTTACTGAAACCTTACGATATCACCGCCCCCGCCTCTTATTAGACATATATGGCAATGCTTCATAAGTCCAATAGTATTGTCTATAGAAACATTCCTCCCTTTCATCTTTAACGATCACCCGGTTGAAAAGTTTATTCCGCAAGATAAAATTTCAGGGGATGGTCGCTCCGACTATATTATTAATACTTATAGAAAGAGGTAATTAGTGGTCTCACACGGGGATGAAATTAGGAATCTTAGATAAATGCTGGAATTCTCCAATTGCTTATTTGTGTGCATATCTTGCTCGTACGAGCAAGATATGCACACAAAATTCATGAGTCATTAAAAGAGAACTATATTTTTTATTATTACCCATAAAGTTTCCATGTCCTCTTCACCCGGTATATGTTAGCGTATTTAGTGATCTCGTATAATCTGTCATTATGGCCTTTTCTTTTACTCTCCGCGCAATAATATTGGAGTAAAATTCGAATAATTATTACGAAGTAATAATTATGGATAAGAGAACATTCTGGACACATTATTTTATCTATCTGGTTAAATGGCCCTTCCTGGCCTGCATCATCGGGGCCGCGACCGGTAGCCTGGTCTATCTCTTTAACTTCTCCCTTGATTGGCTTATCTCTCGCACCAGTTCCTTCTGGCTCTTCGGTCTCCCCATTCTGGGAGGTTTGATAACCGGCCTGATCGGCAGATGGCTTCCCGGGGTTTATGGCGACGGCACCCAGATATACATCGACCGGGTGGACCGCCCGCCGCACCGATCTCTTCAACTGCTCCTGGGAAAATTCGCCGCTTCTCTGGCCACCCTGGGAACAGGGGGAAGCGGGGGGCGGGTGGGGCCTTTTGTCCTGATCGGGAGTATCGTGGGAAAGTTAAGTACTCACCTCCGGATCTTTCCCCATCCCGGGGATAACCGGCTGACCGCGGTTTGCGGCGCGGCGGCGGGGATGGGAGCCCTCTTTGGAGCTCCCCTGGGCGGGGGGATCTTTGCCGCCGAAATTCTTTTTGCCTCCTCGCTTGATTACAATGTCCTCTTCCCGGCCATCCTGTCCAGTATGGTCGGGTATATGGTCAATCATCTCCTGCTGGGAGGGATTTCTTTTGGGATACGGCTGGGATACACATTCTCAGTCTACCACCTTCCCCCTATTCTATCAGCCATCGCTCTCAGCGCGGTAGCGGGAATGATCTTTGTGTACCTCTATGAGAAAATTAGACTTCCCTTCCGGGAGAAGAATAAATACCGCTGGCTTACCCCGGTTATAGGGGGATTTGCCGTTACGATAGTCGGATTAATTTTTGGGAGGAAAGTAATGGGAACGGGGGAAGGCCTGGTGCTGACAATTCTGACCAATCAGAACTTTATTGCCGGGGGGGTAATCCTGCTGATAGGCAAACTCCTCTCCACAACAGTGACAGTCAAGTCCGGAGGGAGCGGCGGCCTCACCTTCCCGGCAATTATCATGGGCGCGATCTCGGCTAATGTAATATCCCAATTATTCGGTCTGGAAAACATCATACTCCACCAGGCGATTATATGTGCCGGGATAACGGCCGCTATGGCATCGGTTCTCAACACTCCGATCGGCGCCGCCATTATTATGCTGGAACTGTTTGGAGTTCGGGCCGCGCCGCCGGTAGTCATGGGAGCTATCCTGGGATTTATCATCGGGCGCCCAACCGTTATTTACTCCTATCGCGACAAAGGCGTCTGGAAGAAATCCCGGGGGATATAGCTGATAACAACTACCATCAAGGAAGAAATCCATTAGTGTACACTTCTTGCTCGTACGAGCAAGAAGTGTACACTAATTGCTGCCCGGATATTTAGTGTAGTGACTGAACCATGAAGCCAGGGGGAGAGGAGAGAGTTCGTTTTGAACTCGAAGGTATACAGAAAGCTAAGATAATTAGAGATCTAATCCGAAGCGGGCTTTCGGCTGATCTTGATCATCTTTCCTTCATCAAAGATAAATTCCCGGAAGAGCTCACCATTCCTGGTAACCAGCCATCGGCCGTCCCGATAGCCGGCATCATATTCACCCTCACAGCGCCAGGCGCCGGAAAACTGATCCCGGCAGGTTTCAACCCATTTGCCGTGCCGGACCATCTCTTTCTTTCCGTTCAGATACCCCTTCCCCTTCTCGAACCACTCCCAGTCATCCTCACCAAACTCTCCTATCAGTCCCTTCTTACTTTGATAGGAAACAACCCTGAACGTCCGGACCGCTTTACCCGGCCAGATATCCAGCCAGACAAAAATGACTCCGATTATGAGAGGGATAACCAGAGTCCATAATCTTAATCTTCCTTTCTCCATCAGAACATAGCCCTCGCTTCACCCGGACAACTTTCAGCAATTCAGACAGGATAACAGGATTGACAGGATTCGGCTCTGTGCCATGGGTACAAAAATATTTCGTGCCCACGTCAGGATTCGAGGAGGAGGAAGAGTATATTTTTCCTCCGCGTCAAATCTTGACGTTAAGGATCGAGGTCAAAGACCCCGCTCCTATGGGACGGAGCATCAACCGGGTTACCCATCCTGTTGATCCTGTTAATCCTGTCAAAATAAAGTTATTGAAATCCCCAAGACCGACATAATTATATCAGGTCAGCGCCAACAGTTCTTTTAATAATTCTTGAGTTACTTTTATTGAATCTTAATTTTACTTTGTAAAATTAAGATTATTGTCCCAAGACTTAATAAGGTTTTTATAGCATATAGACATTAAAATACCACTTTTATCCCCTGAAAAATTGTTGTAACCTGAGAAAATATCGAAAGTATTTTGAACTTTTTCATTACCGAGGAGAATGTATTTTGAAGATCGCTATCGGGGGAAAAGGCGGCACCGGGAAAACCACACTTACCGCGCTGCTCTCCCTCTCTTTTCTGAACGAGGGGGATCGGGTAATTGTGGTCGATGCCGACCCCGACGCCAACCTTGCCTCCATTCTGGGATATCCTCATCCGGATGATATCGTTCCCATTGTGGAGATGAAGTCACTGATCGAAGAACGGACCGGAGCGCGCCCGGGTGAATCAGGTGGTTACTTCAAACTGAACCCCCGGGTCGATGATATCCCGGATCGTTTCGTGGTTGATCATAACGGGCTGAAACTCCTGGTCATGGGACGGATACGCGAACCGGCCGGGGGATGTATGTGCCCGGAAAATGTCTTTTTGAAGGAACTTACCGCCCATCTCGTTCTCTACCGAAATGAAATCCTGATCATGGATATGGAAGCCGGGATTGAACACCTGGGACGGGGGACCGCCAAAAATATGGACTCCTTCCTGGTGGTGGTTGAACCATCCGGTCAGAGCCTGGAATCTGGAAAACGAATCATAGAACTAGCCAAAAAACTGGGAATCCCCGATGTTCAGGCTATCTTAAATAAAGTTGCATCTGAAGGGGATATCGACTATATTAAACGCAACCTGCCGGATATCCCCGTCGCGGGAATTATTCCTTTCAGTCCCGCCATCCGGGACGCGTCCCGGGGGGAACTGCCGATTGAAACCGTGGGAGAAGAACTGGCAGCGGTTATCGCGGAGATTAAAAAGAACTTAGCCCTCGCTTCGCTCGTGCAAAGTTCTTAAGTTAAAAGTGCCTAAAGTGCGCTTAAGTGCCTAAAGTTAAAATATTCGCCTCGCTAACGGCGCGAATTAAATGATCATAATATTATCATGAAAAATACTCTAACCACTCACCCGGAGGCGGGGCCTCGGGAAACACTGGAGAATGCTTTTAGCTGCGGCCTGGAAACTGCCTGGAGCCGGCTGGAGGAGCAGGAACCGCAATGCGGGTTCGGGACTCTGGGACTCTGCTGCCGGATCTGCCGGATGGGGCCATGCCGGATCGACCCCTTCGGGGATGGGCCCAAAACCGGGGTCTGCGGGGCCACCGCCGATATCATTACCGCCCGTAACCTGATCCGGATGATCGCCGCCGGCTCCGCCGCTCACTCCGACCATGGCCGGGATATCGCCCATTCCCTTCTTATCGCCGCCCGGGGCGAGGCGACGGATTATACTATCAAGGATGAAGAGAAACTGAAGAATATCGCCGGGGAGATCGGGATTGAGGTTAAGGGAAAAGATATCCGCCAACTCGCGGAAGAAGTAGCGGAGAAACTATTAGCCGAGTTCGGCCGACAGGATGGAGAACTGCTCTTTACTAAACGGGCCCCGGAGAAACGTCAAAAGCTCTGGCGTGAAGAAGGACTTATCCCCCGCGGGATTGACCGGGAGATCGTGGAGATCATGCACCGGACCCTGATGGGGGTGGATAACGATGCCGAGAACCTGATCCGCCAAGGAGTCCGAGCTTCCCTGGGAGACGGCTGGGGAGGCTCCATGATCGCCACCGAACTCTCCGATGTCCTCTTTAAATTGCCGCAGCCGATCCGTGCCCAGGTTAACCTTGGAGTACTGAGGGAAGATGAGGTTAATATTGTCGTACATGGCCATGAACCCACGCTTTCTGAGATCATCGTAGCCGCGGCCCGCGATCCGGAACTCCTGAAATTGGCGGAAGAAAAAGGAGCCCGGGGAATCAACCTGGCCGGGATCTGCTGTACTGCCAACGAGATCCTGATGCGCCACGGCATCCCAATTGCCGGGAACTTCCTCCAGCAGGAACTGGCTATCACCACCGGAGCGGTGGAACTGATGCTGGTGGATGTCCAGTGCATCATGCCATCCCTGGGAAGCCTCTGCCAGTGCTTCCATACCAAACTGGTCTCCACATCCCCCAAAGCCCGCTTCCCATTTGCCGAGCATATAGAGTTCAAAGAAGAGGAAGCACTCTCGATCGGAAGACGGATCGTGAGAATGGCGATAGAGAATTTCCCCAATCGGAAGAAGGAGAAGGTCTCCATCCCCTCAAAGTATATCTCAGGGGTCGTAGCGGGATTTACCCCGGAGAATGTCTACCAGTTCCTGGGAGGAAAGTACCGCGGCACCTATCGACCCCTTAACGATGCGATTATCAGCGGAAGGATCCGGGGCGCGGCCGGACTGGTCGGATGCAACAACGCACAGATGGGCCACGACGCTAGCCATGTCCAGATGGCCCGAGAACTGATCCGGCATGATGTGCTGGTTGTCGCGACCGGATGCTCGGCGATCGGCCTGGCCAAGGCCGGACTGATGCAGCCCGAATCAGCCCTAAAACAGGCCGGGAGGGGGTTGCGGGAGGTCTGTGAGGCGGTGGGACTCCCCCCGGTCCTTCACCTGGGCTCCTGCGTGGACTGCAGCCGTATTCTGGTCACCCTCTGCAATATTCTCAAGGAGGGAGGACTGGGAGACGATCTCTCCGACCTTCCGGTGGCCGGAGCGGCGCCGGAATGGATGAGTGAAAAAGCTGTCGCGATCGGCTTCTATTTTGTTGCCTCCGGAGTACAGACCATCATCAGTCCCAGCTTCCCGGTGGAGGGGGCCGATGGTACGCTCGAACTCATTACCAGAGGACTCGAGAAGATAGTCGGGGCCGGGTTTGAGTTTGAAGATGACCCGATCAAGGGGGCACATCTTATTATCAAACATCTGGATAAAAAGCGAGCGGCCTTGAAACTTGCTCCCATGATGTATGATTTAGCGCCTTCGGCGCTAACGTTAAAAAATAAGGACGTTGAAAAGAAAAAACGTTAAAGATCGTTGAAGACCGTAAAACTACCCACAAGATGAAGATGTTACAGATTGATATCGCACGCTGCCTGGGGTGCCATAGCTGTGAACTGGCCTGCGCGGTGGAACATTCCCGGAGCAAGCTGCTCTCTGAAGCTATCAATGAGTCCCCTCCCCCGGGATACCGGGTTAGTGTAATCGGAGTGGATGGAGCGGTTGGACCGCTGCAGTGCCGCCACTGTGATGACGCGGCCTGTGTCATGGTCTGCCCGTCGGGGGCGCTGGTCAAATCGGAGGAAGGGCCGGTATTTTTAAATCACGCGCTCTGTGTCGGATGCCAACTCTGTGTGATTGCCTGCCCTTTCGGAGTAATCTATTCGGATAGAGAGGGAAAAGCGGTGATAAAATGTGACCTCTGCCGGGAACGATTGGAGAGGGAGGAAGATCCCGCCTGTGTTACGGCCTGTCCGACTAAAGCTCTCCGGTTTATAGAACCGGAGAACGTTAAAGAATAAAGACGTTGAAAAATAAGGACGTTGAAGATCGTTAAAGACCGAAAGAAGATGAACATCTGCTTGCATCCCGATTATTTCGGGGGAACTTCGAACCAGCCTTCGCCAAGGCTTCGGCGGGCAGTGCGTCCAACTTCGAACATCGAACATCACAGCCCCCGGTGGGTTCATCCCACCGGAGCTAAAGTTCATAGCTAATACGATCATAAATCAACCAAACCGTACAATAATACATAACCGCTCCACCGGCACTGATCGTCGGGGGACGAAAAGCTGAACATTCAACGCTCAACGCTCAACTTTCAACGTTCAAAAAAGCGAGATTAGCGGTTATTAAAATGGGGACGGGGCGACGGACATTTTGCGAATTTTGCGCATCTTTGCGGCTAAAATAGACGCGGCGAGGGGCAGGAAAAAAACAGAGAACCAAAATGATCAACCTGGTCGGAAAATTACAGGATATTCAGGAAGAGTTCGGGTATCTGAAGAGAGATAAGCTGGATGAAATCTCCCGGGAACTAAAAATTCCGCTGGCCCGGATCTATTCCCTGGCCACTTTCTACAGTTCCTTTTCTCTCACCCCGCCCGCGAAACATTCCATTACTGTCTGTACCGGGACCGCCTGTTACATCAAGGGGGCGGGAGAGATCGTGGAACGGATCATCGAAAAATTGGGAATTACTCCCGGGGAAACCACCGATGACAATAAATTCAAACTGGAGACCGTGAACTGCCTCGGAGCCTGCGCTCTGGCTCCCCTGGTGACAATCGACGGGAATTACTACGGGAATATGACGCCTGAAAAAATCATTGAGGCGCTTGAGACCTACCTATGAGAGGGAAATCGACAACAGTACAAACCATATCCGTCGCGGGCGGAACCTGCGGAATGGCCGCCGGCGCGGGCGAGGTCTGGAACAAGTTCGCGCGCGTGCTGGGGGAAAACAGTCCCGGGATCAGACTGGAATTAACCGGCTGCAAGGGGTTCTGCGCCATGGAACCGGTGGTAACTATCGGAGATATATTTTATTGCCGGGTAAGACCCTCCGATGTCGAAGAGATACTGGAGAAGACCGTCCATAATGGAGAACTCCTGGAACGGCTACTCTTTCAGGACGATGGCAAGACCTGCGAGACCCGCCGGGAAATTCCATTTTATCAATATCAAGACCGGCGGGTTCTCTCCCTGACCGGAGAAGTAGATCCGGTAAATCTCCAGGATTATCTGACCCGAAAAGGCTTTGAATCGTTGAAAAAAGCGCTAAAGATGAAGGGAGAAGATATAATTCAGGAAGTGAAGGACTCCGGATTGCGGGGACGGGGCGGGGGCGGTTTCCCCACCGGAAGAAAATGGGAGTCCTGTCGGAATTCTCAGGCGGATTCCGTCCGGTATATTATCTGTAATGGGGACGAAGGGGATCCGGGATGCTTCCAGGACCGCAGTCTGATGGAAGGCAACCCCTATCTGGTTCTGGAAGGGCTGATTATCGGGGGATACGCTATCGGAGCCGAGCAGGGCTACATCTATGTCCGATCCGAATATCCTCTTGCGGTAAAAAACCTTGAGATCGCTCTCGCTCGAATTAGAGCGGAAGGATTTCTCGGCAGGAATATTCTTGATTCGGGTTTCGATTTTGATATTGAGATTGTGAGAGGAGCCGGCGCCTTTGTCTGCGGTGAGTCCAGCGCTCTGATGGCTTCCATTGAAGGAAAGATCGGCGAACCCCGGGTAAAACATATTCACGCCACCAACCGGGGCCTCTGGGACAAACCCACTGTTCTGAATAATGTCAAAACTCTGGCATCAATCCCTCTGATAATTGGCAAGGGCGCGGCCTGGTTTTCCTCCATCGGCACCGAAAATTCCAAAGGGACCATGATCTTTTCCCTGACCGGAAATATTAAAAATACCGGCCTGGTCGAAGTCCCCATGGGAATAACCCTGCGGGATTTAATCTATAAAATCGGAGGAGGAATCCCGGGAGGCAAAAAATTCAAGGCCATCCAGACCGGAGGACCCTCCGGAGGATGTCTGCCGGAATCATCTCTTGACCTTCCGGTAGACTACGAAGCCCTCTTAGAAGCCGGTTCCATGATGGGATCGGGCGGGATGGTGGTGATGGATGAAGATACCTGCATGGTCCGGGTGGCCCAATACTTTCTTAACTTTACCCGGGAGGAGAGCTGCGGGAAATGCCCTCCGTGCAGTGAGGGGAGTCTTTTGATGCTGAAAATTCTTGATAAGTTTATTGCCGGCAACGCCGATGAAGATGACCTGGATCAACTGGGAGCGATTGGCCGGATGGTAGCAAAAACCTCCCTCTGTGGACTGGGAAAGAGCGCTCCCAATCCGGTCCTTACCACTCTGAGATACTTCAAAGATGAATATCAGTCCCATATCAAGGGAATCTGCCCGGCCGGGGCCTGTCCGGGACTTAACCAATGAAACATCAAATTAATCCACCGCAGAGACGCACCCCGATTAAAACTTCGGGGCGGAGAAATCTTCGCAAAAAGAACTAAATGAACTACGAATTACGCGAATTACACGAATTTATTGAAATGGTTAAATGATTGGAATGCTTTTCTGTATTAACGTGATTGAATTATATCGGTCTGGGTTCAAAACATAAAAGTCGCGGCGTAGCCGCTAATTTTATAGTGAAAATAGTTATCAACAATCAAGAACTATCAGTGGAAGCGGGATCAACAGTCCTGGAAGCGGCCCGGGCGCACGGGATCGATATCCCTCATCTCTGTTATCATCCCGCGCTTACGCCCTATGGAGCCTGCCGGGTCTGTCTGGTGGAGGTGGAAAAGAATGGGAGGAAACAGATCACAACTTCCTGCACCTACCCGGTCGGCGAGGGGCTGGTCGTACGGACGAATACCGAAGAAGTTAGAGCGGCGAGAAAATTCACGATCGGCCTGCTTTTAAGTAGGGCACCGGAAGCCGAGACGATCAAAAAACTGGCGGATGAATATGGGGTTGAGCCCGGTTTAGAGAGAGGGGAAGACGCGGATGGATGCATCCGCTGCGGACTCTGTATCAGGGTCTGCCGCGAACTGATGGGACATGAGGCGATCGGTTTTATCAACCGAGGAGCCGAAAGGATTCCCGAAACCCCGTTTCTGGAAGATAATCCGGATTGCGTGGCCTGCGGGGCCTGCGCCTACCTCTGTCCCACCGGATATATTAAAGTAATTGATGATACCACCCGGAAGATCTCATCCTGGCATAAAGAAGAGGGGCTGGCCGAATGCCGGGAGTGCGGCCGGAGATTCGCGCCGGCCAGGTTGCTGCATAAGGTAAAAGAGAATTTACGCGATCTTGAGATATCCGATATACTGGACCTCTGCCCGGAATGTAGGAGGGAAAAAGAAATAAAAACGTTGAATGTCGTTGAAGACCGTTAAAGGTCGTTGAAGACCGGGGAAAGATGAACATCTGCTTGCATCCCGATTATTTCGGGGGAACGTCGAACCAGCCTTCGCCAAGGCTTCGGCGGGCAGTGCTTCCAACGCCGAACATCGAACTTACCAACAATGGTAGTTGTTGTTCATAATATAAAGTAGCGACCAAAGGGAGCTAATTTATAATGTCTAAGATAATCGCCAGTGGAGCCATCCGGGGGAGTCATAAAATCTACCGGATAGCTGAAGAAAAATTTAACCAGGCCCGGGAGACGCATGGGGGGGGACAGGAAGTGGGCTTTCCGGAGACCGCTTTCTACCTACCGATGGCCTATACTCTGATGGGGGTGGAAGTCAAAACCCTGGATGATATAGTCCCGGTTCTGGCGGAAGCGAAATCACTCCTGCCGGAGGTACCATCGGAGAAACTCTGGCTCCCTTATCTGGGAGATACCCTGGATGCCGGAATCGCCACCCTGCTGGCCGAAGAGATCATTATGGTGCTGCGCTATCTGGAAGGAGAGGAACCTCAGACCGGCTGCAACGGCTTCTTCACCGATACTATCTTAAGAACTCTGGGGATCCAGTTGGTGGATGGGAGGATGCCCGGATTCGCCGCCATTCTGGGCGCGGCGCCCGATTCCGGGACAGCGGTAAAGATAATCCGGGACCTGCAGAAGAGAAATATCCTGATCTTTGCCGGCGCGGAAAGTAGGGGCATCAGTATCATCGATCAGCTCCAGGAAGAAGGGGTAGAGATGGGATGGGACACCTACATCGTTCCTTACGGGAGAGACACTCTGAGCGCCATCTATCCTCTGAACTGGGCGATGCGGGCGGCGCTGACCTTCGGCGGCCTGAAAAAAGGCCAGGGCCGGGAGGCGCTGATTTACTGCCAGAACCGGGTCTTTGCCTTCGGTCTGGCCCTGGGAGAAGTGGACGACCTGAAATATGCCACCGCGGCCGGCGCGATCAATATGGGCTTCCCGATCATCGCTGATACGGAAATTCCGGAGATCCGGCCCTCCGGGATCTGTACCTACGAACATGTGGTCACCGAACTCGACTACGATAAGATCGTCCCTCTCTGTATCGAGACCCGGGGCGTGAAAGTCACCATTCAGGATATTCCCATCCCAGTTTCCTATGCCGCTGCCTTTGAGGGGGAACGGGTGAGAAAAGAAAATATGCAGTGCCAGTTCGGAGGAAAATACTCCACCGCTTTTGAATTTCTGAATATGGATGACCTGGATCAGGTGAAGGACGGAGAGATTGAACTGATCGGGGGCGATCTGGACTCGATTGAAGCAGGCGGTCATCTTCCCCTGGCCATTATGGTGGTAGTGGCCGGCCGGGAGATGCAGAAAGATTTTGAGTCTATCCTGGAACGGCATATCCACACCTTCATCAACGAGGCGATGGGAATAATGCATGTGGGCCAGCGGAATATCATCTGGCTCCGGATCGGTAAAGAAGCCTATAATTCCGGCTTCCGCCTGAAACACCTGGGAGAGATCCTGGTCGCCCGCCTTCACAATGACTTCGGGGCGATTGTGGATAAGGTTCAGGTCCGCATCTATACCGGAGAAGATGATGTGAAGCGGCTCCTGGCGGAATCAACCCTGGTCTATAATGATAGAGATGATCGGATCGCCGGGATGACGGATGAATCGGTCGATACTTTTTATAGCTGCACTCTCTGCCAGTCCTTCGCCCCCAACCATGTCTGCATCATCAGCCCGGAACGACTGGGACTCTGCGGCGCCTATAACTGGCTGGATGGCAAGGCCGCCCACCGGATCAATCCGAGCGGGCCGAACCAGCCGGTCAAGAAACAACGCTGCCTGGACGAAGCCAAAGGACAGTGGGAAGGGGTCAATGAATTTGTCTATAACGCCTCCAATCGAGCCCTCAAGCGGTTCAGCGCCTATTCCATGATGATTGATCCCATGACCTCCTGCGGCTGTTTCGAATGTATCCTGGCGATTGTACCGGAGGCTAACGGAGTTATGGTGGTAAACCGGGAACATACCGGTATGACACCTTCCGGGATGGATTTCATTACCCTGGCAGGAATGGTGGGCGGCGGGGTACAGACCCCGGGATTTTTAGGGGTGGGGCGACTTTATCTCTTAAGTGAAAAATTCATCTCGGGAGACGGGGGCTTGAAAAGACTGGTATGGCTGCCCCGGGAATTAAAGGAATCTCTGAAAGAACGGTTGATCAAAAGAGGCAATGATATCGGTATCCCCAATTTTATCGATATGCTGGCCGATGAGACGATAGCCACGGACGGGGTAGCCCTGCTGGAGTTCCTGGAGAAAGTCAATCACCCGGCCCTCACCATGGAGCCGATGTTTTAATCTTTTTCTTCCCCCGATTAATAGTTCGGGCGGGGAGGAAAAAGATTAATTTTTTTTCAATTTTACGATATATTTTAAGAGTAATAAGTTAATAATTTTTTCGGAGTAAAAACTTAAAAGGGAATTAAAATGGCTTTAACCGGACTTGATATCTATAAACTATTACCGAAGACTAACTGCGGGGACTGCGGTTCACCCACCTGTCTGGCCTTTGCCATGAAACTGGCCGCCAAACAGGTATCACTTGATCAATGCCCCCATGTGAGCGAGGAAGCCCAGGCGGAGATGGGGAGCGCCTCTCAACCCCCGATCAGACTGGTAACCATCGGGACCGGCCAGGCTGAAATCGAACTGGGGAATGAGACGGTCCTCTTCCGGCACGAGGAGACCTTCTATCACGGGACCGGCCTGGCCGTCCGGCTGAGAGAGAACAATCCGGAGGCGGAGAAGAGACTGGAGTTGATAAATAAACTCCATTTTACCCGGGTGGGCGAAGATATATTCGTCAATCTCCTGGCACTGGAGGAGGAATCGGGTGATCCGGAGAAGTACGGGGTCTTTGCCGCACATTACGGGTCGCGGACCCATCTGGCTCTGATCCTGATCAGCCGATCTCCAGCATGCCTGAAGGCGGCCCTGGAGAAGATGGGAGATAGAAGACCGCTTATCCACGCGGCGGTGGACGATAATATCGATGAAGTAGCCGGGCTAGCAAAAGAATACTCCTGCCCATTGGTAGTCAGGGGCAAAGGAGTAGAAGAGACCGCCAAATTAGCCGAACGGGCTAAAGAGCTGGGAGTGGAGGATCTTATCCTGGACACCACACCGGATAATATACGGGATGGGCTGGCCGACCAGGTAATCATCCGGAGACAAGCCCTGAATAAGCAGTTCCGGCCACTGGGATACCCGACTATCGCCTTCACCGATCCCGGGGCGGATAAGATGACCCAGGCGCTGGAAGCCTCGGTCCTGATCGCTAAATATTCCGGAATAGTGGTAACCGATCTTCTGGAACATGAGTACATTCTCCCTCTGCTCACTACCCGGCAGAATATCTATACCGACCCGCAGAAGCCGATCCAGGTGGAACCAAAGCTTTATGAAGTTGGAACTCCGGATCGCTCCTCCCCGCTTATCGTAACCACCAACTTCTCGCTCACCTATTTCACCGTGGAAGGAGAAGTAGAAGCCAGCCGGATCCCGGCCTATCTTCTGATCGTGGATACGGAGGGGACTTCGGTCCTGACTGCGTGGGCGGCCGATAAATTTAACGCGGAGACTATTGCTAGATCGGAAGAGCGTCGTGTAGGGAAAGAGTGTAGATCTCGGTGGTCGCCGTATCATTAAAAAAAAAAAACATTATACTTTTTATTTTTTAACAGATCATACAGAATTCCATTCATGTCGGTGCCTCGACGTCTCTATGTGAGTTCTACGTGCTACTTATGCTCTCACTCATAGTGTTTAT
>CAKZYZ010000209.1 GCA_937885075.1 uncultured bacterium
GGTCTCAATACTACCTATCATAGACGTATTGTTATAGCCTCATCTTATCTGTCAATTCTTTTTTCTTTTTTCTTCTCTTTTTTTATTTTTTTGTTTTGTTTTTTTGTCTTTTTTTTTTTTTTTTCAAGCAGAAGACGGCATACGAGATATATCAGTGTGACTGGAGTTCAGACGTGTGCTCTTCCGATCTCCCCCCACTCCCCATAAATCATTTCCTCAACCACGCCTGATAATACACCCCTTTCTTCTTGATAGTATATCGATCAAATGGACTTTCTTTCAGCCAGCCGCTGATCCTGCTCATAAATATCGCCCCGTCAATCGGCTCCTGAATAACCACCCGGTCCCCATCCTGATCACAGCGCCGTTCCCATTCCAGCACATCCTCCGGACGCGGATCCCGGTAATAGCCATAGAGAAGAGCCTCTCCCCTATCATTCAATAACCGGAATAGCACCTCTGGAGAGACAACCGACGAATCCTCCGCCAATACCTGCCAGCCGACAATCAGATCACAGCACCCATCTTCATCACTTCCACCATTCTCCAGAAGAAATGGAAGCCCCCCCTCCTGATCTAAGTAATTATAAAACTCATCCCCGTAACACCGGCAGGTTTCTACATCCGTTTCTTTTGCCAGTTCCCGGGCAATATCGCCCCAGATAACTCTTTTGACCGGATCAACCTTCATATTATTCAATAATTTTTACTTCGTAAAAATTACTATATTTTGCTACCTTCCATCCATCACAATTTCAATAAGTTAAGCAAGTTTTTAGTGCCCCCCTTCTCTCGTAGCGGCTGCCTTCAGGCTGCCACACGATGGCGACCTGAAGGTCGCCGCTACGAGCACGAGGCTTCACTGGAAGCTTACTCAATTTAGTGAACGGTATAACTGTATCATTTCTTCCCGATAATATTTATGAAAAAAATAGCCGTAATCGCGTTAATTATTTTCATCTCGCTCTCCCTGGTTCTCATCCCATCTTTAAACGCGGAGACCGAGAGCACCCCCTACCTGAAATTCTGCGGCGCCAACGGCACCATCTTCGGGACCTGCCACCTCCTCTATACCGGCAAGAGCACGCTGCTGCTCGACTGCGGACTCTTCCAGGAGGAGGGATACCCCAAGCGGGAAGTGGATCGCAGGAATCGATTTCTCCCTTTCTCTCCCCGCGATATCGACTACATCTTTGTCAGCCACGCCCACGGCGATCACCTGGGCCGGATCCCCTATCTGGTCAGGAAAGGATTTTCCGGGAAGATCTACTGCACCGAAGCCACCGCTGAAGTCGCCCGGGAGATGCTGAGACTCCTGGCCTGGATCCTCTCCCACGACTCACAGCTCTATAACCTGAGCCATGTCGAGGCTACAATTAAACACCTGGTCCCCTGCGACTATAACCGGACCTATACCCTCCCCGACGGCCTCCGATTTCGTTTTCTGGAAGCCGGGCATATCATCGGCTCAGCGATGGTCTATCTGGACTTTCAGGAGGGAGGAGACGACTATTCCATCTTATTCACCGGAGATATCGGAAACCCCGCCTCCCCCCTCCTCCGCCCCCAGGAGATAGTGGAAGACGTCGATTATCTGATCTGCGAATCTACCTACGGGAACCGTCTCCACAGTGACGGCGCGGCCGATATGGCAAAATTTAAGGATATAATAAACGATACCACCAAAAATGGCGGCAAGGTAGTGATCCCCTGTTATGTCCTGGCCCGGACCCAGAACATTCTCTATTACATCAACAAGATGATCCGGGAGGGCGCGTTCGACCGGCCGTTTGATGTCTATGTGGACAGCACCTACGCCAACAAGATGACCCGGATCTATCGGAAGAACTCCAATCTCTTCAACGACGAGACCAGGCAGGAGATCCGCCAGAGAAAGCCCCCCCTATCCTTCCCGGCCCTGAAAGGATACACACCGCAAGACCGGATAATCGGCCCCGCCGTCATCCTCGCCCCCAGCGGGATGGCCAACGTCGGCTCGATCCTCACCCACCTCGCCGCCTACCTCCCCGACCCCAACAGTGCCGTCATCTTCGTCGGATATCAGCCGGAGGGGATGCTCGGAAGAAAGATCCTGGAAGGGGCCGCGTCGGTTAAGGTAGGGGGGAAGATGGTTCCGGTCCGGGCAAAGTCATACTATCTCAGCAGTTTCTCCGGACACGCCGACTACAAACAGATCATGAAATGGCTGGATAACTTCAAACGGATCAAGGAAATCTTCGTAGTCCACGGCCAGCCCGACTCATCCCGGGCCCTGGCCGAATACATCGAATCCCACACCCCCTTCAAAGCCATAGTCCCCAAGTTCCTTCAGAAGATCTATTTAAAATAAAAGCGGAACCGAAGCTTTATCCGGTTCCGCTATTTTGAAGTAACACCCTGAGTCAAATGTCGGCTGCATCTATTCCCTAGAACCAAAATCATAATTCGGAAATATTTTCAAACCTATTTAAAATAAAAGAGGAACCGACGTTTCATCCGGTTCCGCTTTTATTTTAAATAGCCCCTAGGGGAATCGAACCCCTGTCTCCGGACTGAGAATCCGGCATCCTGGGCCACTAGACGAAGGGGCCAAAATCTTTTACTGCGTAAAATATTTTGTTCTGTTCTCTTGCCAATACCTATACTGAATCCACCGCCATCTGTTGCCCTGCGGTTTTTGATAGTTCTCTATTTACGAACCACCTAACCACTCAAGCACCAATCATTTATCTCTGAACAAAATTCAAAACGTATAAAATTTCTCAAAGAGAAATTTTATACCTCCGGAAGGACTCGAACCTTCAACAAACGGATTAAGAGTCCGCTGCTCTGCCAAATTGAGCTACGGAGGCAAAGGATGGGATTACTATACTGATTTTTTTCATCCCGGCAAGAATTTTTTTCGGAGATTATTTCAGAGGAGGAAACAGGATCTCTCAGGGTTTATTCCATAAGAAAGTAAGTTCAATAGCCAGATCCTACTCGAAAAGGTATTTTTGTCTTTTTGTGCTCAAAAGAATAACTATTTACCACGAAGGACACGAACCTGCCTGCCGGCAGGAGGGATCACAAAGAAAAACAAAAATACTATGTAAGAGTTGTGTGGTTGGTTTGTCCATGTATTTTTGCTGATTTTGGGCTGGGGATAATTGTAACTCATTGCTGCTTATGGTATTGCGCCAAAGTGGTGCGGAACGCACCACTTTCCATCAGAGCATACATTAGTTTTATCAGTTCCTTTAGACGGGCAAGATTATTGTAATTCACCGTGAGTTTGCTCTTATTTACCAGGTCCGCGATTAAGATCTCCTTCCCCAGCAGTTCCTTGATATTCGGATCATTCTCCGCGATCTGAATCAGCAGTTCCCGGTCACCGCTCAACCAGCGTTCATCGAGCCGATTGGCCAGAGCCCGGGCTTCGGTTGAAGTTAACTTCTTTTTTAAGATCGCGCGACATAGCTTGAGCATCGCCTTCTGATCGGGAAGACCATAGAAGTAATGGAGATGAGCCTGGGTCAGCTTTCCGCTTTCAAAAGCGTCCAGCACCTCTTTCGGAAACCGCTTGAAGATATTGATCGCCCGGACTACCACCGTATGAGACTTACCCACCATCAGGGATAACTCCCGGATACTCTTGAAGTACCCGGTTTCCCAGGCCTGATTGTAGCCCTTAGCTTTCTCAAAAGGGGTGAGATCCATCCGGTTCTCGTTGATCGCCACCTGCCGCCGGACCGCTTCTCTGGGGGACATCTCCTCCACGATGGCTGGAATCCCGACCCATTTCTGCCCTTCTTTATCAAAGAGCATCCGATAAGCGCGAAATCGGCGTTCTCCGTCAACCAGCTCATACTTACCTCCGCTCAACGGCCGGACAATGATCCGCACCAGCAGGCCGACCGAGAGAATAGAGTCGGAGAACTTCTTTATTATCTTGTCATCAATACTCTGAACGCGGATGTGGTTCTTGGGAATTATAATATCCTGAAGTGGAATCGACGCCAACTTGTCCATAGATAACCTCCTTTTTTCCCG
>CAKZYZ010000210.1 GCA_937885075.1 uncultured bacterium
GAACTTAGCGCCTTCGGCGCAATCTCGTAGTGCAGGACTTCAGTCCTGCCCAACGAAGGCAGGACTGAAGTCCTGCACTACGAACTTATTGAAATTCCGAAGCAGGAACTTAGCTACGCAACTTTTTTAACCGCGGATGAAGCGGATTAGGCGGATTTCTTTTCTCTTAATCAGCATAATCCGCTTCATCCGCGGTTTATCGTCCCGAGACTTAATATGAGACTACTCGGGATCCCGAAGTATTTCGGGAAAATTCCGAAGCAGAGAACTTAGCTTCGCGCTAACTTTCTTATTGAAGGTTTGGATATTATTACACGAAATTGTGCCACGTGGCACAATTAGGCACAAATATTGGAGATATTTGGGATATTGGGGGTAGGATTGGAATATATGTCAAGTTAATATTGGGATATGTCATCCGCGGTCACCGACCGCGGCTACAGAATCCCGGTATAAGGTATTTTCTCAATATTCCGGGGGAAATGTCATCGCGAGGAGCGGAGCGACGAAGCAATCTCGCTTTATTGCAGCCAAAGTTGAGATTGCTTCGCTACGCTCGCAATGACATTGCCCCTATTTATTGAGAAGATACGGTATAAGAGGACTACCCAGTTTTTAGAAGCATATATCAATATCCTATGCAGTTAAGTTGAATGTCAAGACGCGACACCTATGGGGTGGAGATGGATTGATATGACGTTAAGGTTTTAGTGGACCCCGTTGCCCCGTGCTAATAGAGGACCCGCCGGCGGGGCAATCGTGTGGCAGCCTGAAGGCAGCCTCTACGAGAGGACGGGATTCACTGAAGCTTACTATTGGCAGGGGGATTGGAAATTTTTATCTTATTTTCTTGAAAAGAGAAGGCAGAATTGATATTGTAATTCGTAATTAGCAAAATGGCATTAATTTCAATATATTTCCAGTAAGTTAACGCCCTTGGCGTTAACTTAAGGAGACACCACGATGACGGAACAACTACAGGAATTGATCGAACGAATAAACCGGGAAGGGGTGGAAGCGGCGGATAGTAAGGGGAAAGAGATTGTCGCCGCGGCGGAAGAGAAGGCGGCAAAGATTGTCTCGGATGCCCGGACCGCGGCGGAGAACCTGACCAAGAACGCGGAGTCGGAGGCGAAGAAACTCCAGGAGAACGCTGAGAAGGCGATCCGGCAATCATTCAGGAATATCATGCTCTCTCTGCAGGATGAGATCCGGAAGTATTTTGACCGGATATTCAACGCGGAGATTGGCGGGGCGTTAACAACCGATAAGCTGGGTGAAGTTATTTTAGCGGTCGGGAAGAGATGCGCCGACCAGATCAGCGGGGATAAAGATGTGGAGGTAATGCTCAGCCCTGATGACGCGAAGAAACTGGCGGAGAGTCTGATCGCACGGTTCAAAGAGGAGACCGGGAAGGGATTGAAGATAAAACCGGTCCCGTCGGTTGACGCGGGATTTATGATCAGTTTCGATGGGGGCGAGTCCAGTTATGATTTTACCGATCAGGGACTGCAGCAGCTCCTCTCAACCTATATCAGCACTCAGCTGAAGAAGATTATCTCTTAGTAATGAGTCGGAACTATTATTATTTCGCGGCTACTCTCCCCATGCTTACTTTCGGGACCCAGCCGCCGATATCTAATGAAGACTTCCTGGCTAACTGCGGTGATTTTCTCTGCCGGGGCGATCTGGAATTAATTAAAAACGCGCTCCTGACCCCTCCCGCCGGGATTAAGAAGAGAGACTCCGCCCTCTCCCGCTGGATCGATTTTGAAGATGCTTCCCGTAATGAGCTGGTTAATTTCCGGGCTAAGAAGTTAGGGCGTGACCCGGAGAAATATTTTCGGGGCGAATATGTCCCGGATCCATATATCGCCGCCATGGTCGTATCCGCGGCTCAGGCCGACAATCCATTGCTGGTGGAGCGGAGAATCGACCTGGCCCGGTGGGAAAAACTGGAGGAGATTGAACTTCAGCATTATTTTGATCTACAGTTCTTGATTGTCTATTATCTAAAATTACAGATCCTCAATAAATGGGATTCCATCCGGGCTGAGAAGGGCCGGGCCGTGCTGGATGAGCTGTTAAAACCGGAGGAGATTAACCAATGAGCAGAAGAACAGGCCGAATCGCGGGCATTAACGGGAATATGCTGGTCGTCGAATTCGACGACACGGTTATTCAGAATGAGGTGGCATACGCGATTACCGGTGACGAGAGATTAAAGGCGGAAGTGATTCGAATCAGGGGGAATAAGGCTGAATTGCAGGTATTCGAGAATACCCAGGGGTTAAAAATCGGGGATCCGGTAGAGTTTTCCGGAGAACTGCTCTCGGTTGAACTGGGGCCGGGACTTCTGACCCAGATATATGACGGCCTCCAGAATCCTTTGCCGGATTTAGCGGAAGAGTGCGGTTTTTTCCTGAGGAGAGGGTTTTATATGAGCCCGCTCTCCGAGACCGAGAGATGGAAGTTCACGCCGAAAGCGGAGGTGGGGAGCAAGGTTAAGGCCGGCGACATCCTGGGCACCGTCCCGGAAGGTATCTTTGAACATAGTATTATGGTGCCGTTCGGGTTGAGGGGGGAGTATGAAGTGGTGAAGGTGGCGGAGGAAGGGTCCTATACCATCAAAGAAGCGATTGCCGAGATTAAGGATCCCCGGGGAGAGGTTCAAGAGGTTACCATGATCCAGATCTGGCCGGTAAAGATTCCCATCACGGCCTACGCGGAGAAATTAAAGCCGGAAGAACCTCTGGTAACCAAGGTGAGGATCATTGATACCATGGTTCCGATCGCCCGGGGCGGTACCTACTGTATCCCGGGGCCTTTCGGGGCGGGGAAGACCGTACTCCAGCAGATCACCAGCCGGAACGCCGATGTTGATATTGTCATCATTGCCGCCTGCGGAGAGCGGGCCGGTGAGGTGGTGGAGACTCTAAAAGAGTTTCCGGAGCTGATCGACCCCCGGACCGGAAAGTCCCTGATGGAGAGGACAATCATAATCTGCAATACCAGCTCGATGCCGGTCGCTGCCCGGGAGTCCAGTGTCTATACGGCAGTGACCATGGCGGAGTATTATCGGCAGATGGGTCTAAATGTGCTTCTCCTGGCCGACTCCACCTCACGCTGGGCGCAGGCAATGCGGGAGATGTCCGGAAGATTGGAGGAGATCCCCGGGGAGGAGGCTTTCCCGGCCTATCTTGAGTCACGGATAGCTTCTTTCTATGAACGGGCCGGCCTGGTCCGACTGAATAACGGGGCTATCGGCTCGGTTACCATCGGCGGCGCGGTCAGCCCGGCCGGCGGCAATTTCGAGGAACCGGTGACCCAGGCGACGCTGAAGGTAGTAGGGGCATTTCTTGGTCTCTCCCGGGAACGCTCGGATGCCCGGAGATACCCCTCGATCGATGTTCTTGACTCCTGGAGTAAATATAAGAGTTTT
Source organism: uncultured bacterium (assembly GCA_937885075.1). Lineage (GTDB taxonomy): Bacteria > Auribacterota > Erginobacteria > Erginobacterales > Erginobacteraceae > CAKZYZ01. Next base: position 3,443 of record CAKZYZ010000210.1, read on the forward strand.
GTTGACCAGGACCAGATTGACTATGCCCGTGATCTTCTGGTCAAGAGCTCCGAGATCGATCAGATGATGAAGGTGGTCGGAGAGGAGGGGACCTCCCTCAATGATTTTGTCGATTACCTGAAAGGCGAATTTATCGATGAGGTCTATCTCCAGCAGAATGCCTATGATGAGGTTGATGACGCGACCTCCGATGAGCGGCAGAAATATGTATTTAATGTTCTCCATGAAATCTTGATCGCGGAGTTAAAATTCCGGGATAAAGAAGCGGCCCGGAGTTTCTTTCATGGGATTCGTCAGATCTTCAGGAACTGGAACTCCGCCCCCTGGGAGAGTGAGGAGTTTAAAAAAATCGAAGCGGAACTTAGAAAAGACGTTGAAGAAAACAAACGTTGAAAAAAGAAGACGTTGAAGAGAAAGAACGTTGAAGAAGAAAGACGTTGAAAAGAAAGGACGTTGAAGAAAAAAGACGTTGAAGAAAAAAGACGTTGAAGAAGAAAAACGTTGAAGAGAAAGGACGTTGAAGAAAAAGAACGTTGAAGAAAAAAGACGTTGAAAAGAAAGGACGTTGAAAAGAAAGGACGTTGGAAAGAAAGGACGTTGGAAAGAAAGGACGTTGGAAAGAAAGGACGTTGGAAAGAAAGGACGTTGAAGAAAAGAGACGTTGAAGGTTGTGGGGAACTGAAACGATTTGATGCCTGCTCTATTAATGGGGCAAATCTTTTAACTTTAGGCACTTAAGCGCACTTTAGGCACTTCAGTTGCCCGAATGAAGTGAGGGCTACATTATATGAGGAAAGTATATAACAGAATATTGCAGATAGCCGGTGATGTTATTACTGTTGAAGCCCGGGATGTCGGGAATCAGGAACTGGCTGAGATAACGACTGCACGGGGCAAATCACTGGCTCAGGTCATTCGGCTTGACGGCGACCAGGTATATCTTCAGGTCTTCGCGGGGAGCCGGGGAATCTCTACCGGGGATGAGGTCCGCTTTCTGGGGCACCGGATGGAGGTGTCATTCTCGGACGATCTTCTGGGGCGGATTTTTAACGGGAGCGGGGTTCCGCGGGATAATGGTCCATCTCTGGCTGAGAATGTGATCGAGATCGGCGGTCCTTCGGTCAATCCGGCTAAGAGGATCATACCCAATAGAATGGTCCGGACCGGTATTCCGATGATTGATGTCTTCAACTCCCTGGTTGTCTCACAGAAACTGCCCATCTTCTCGGTCGCCGGCGAGCCTTATAATGAGGTGCTGGCCCGAATCGCTCTTCAGGCTGAGGTTGATATCATCATTCTGGGGGGGATGGGGCTTAAATATGATGATTACCTCTACTTTCGGGATACATTAGAGGCCGCCGGGGCGTTATCCCGGGCGATCTTCTTTGTCCATACCGCCTCCGATCCCACCGTCGAGTGTACCATGGTCCCCGATATGTGTCTGGCGGTCGCCGAGCAGTTCGCGATTAAGGGAAAAGATGTTCTGGTGCTCCTGACCGATATGACCAACTTCGCCGACTCCTTAAAAGAGATTGCCATCACCATGGAGCAGATTCCTTCCAATCGCGGTTATCCGGGTGATCTCTACAGTCAGTTAGCCGTGCGATATGAGAAGGCGGTGGACTTCGAGGGGGCGGGTTCCATCACTATCCTGGCGGTGACCACCATGCCTGGTGATGATGTGACCCATCCCGTGCCGGACAATACCGGGTACATCACCGAGGGACAGTTATACCTCAAGAACGGCCGGATCGAGCCCTTCGGTTCATTGAGCCGTCTCAAGCAGCAGGTAAACAAGGAGACCCGGGAAGATCACCGGACCGTGATGAACTCCATGATCCAGCTCTACGCCGACTACAAAGAGACCAAAGAGAAGGAGGCGATGGGTTTTCAGATGAGTGGATGGGATCGGAAGTTATTGAAGTACGGGGATGAGTTCGAGAATAAGATGATGGACCTCTCGGTAAATATTCCCCTGGAGAAGGCGCTTGATCTGGGCTGGGAGATCATGGCCGATTGTTTTACCCCCCAGGAGACCGGGATTAAGACCGAGATGATCGAAAAGTTCTGGCCCCAGGGAGGGAATGAAGGAAAGGATGTCAGCGATCTCGGTGATGACGCGGAAGAGGCTGGAGCGGCCGCGGTTAACGATGTATTAGAGATCGATTCCGACCAGGTGGGCGATGAAGTCGTGGAAGAAGCTCTCTCCGGCGATTCCGTCCCGGGTCCGGAGGAAGCGGCTGATAAGGAATCGATGGAATTGAGGAGAGGAGAGGAAGTGGTTGGGATACCTTGATGGGGGGTGGGGAATGGTAAGCAGTAAGCGGTTAGCGGTAAGCAGTGGGGAATAGGGAGTGGAGGTTAAAAAGAAGAACTTCGAACATCGAACGTTCAACTTCGAACCAACCGTCGCTAAAGCTATGGCGGGCAAGGCATCGAACGAGCCCAGAGCCGAAACTCTTGCGCATTTTGTGCATTTTTGCGGCTAAAAGATAGTGGGGGAATATTTATTCAGCCCTGGTTTGGCCGGGGGAGTTTGTTATTTGTAATTTTAGAAATTGGAATTTATTTGTAATTTCCTCCTTCGCTCTTTGAGCTTCGGCGGACAGGTGGGATTTGTTGTTTGGAATTTTAATTAGCTATGTCTCGAAAAAAAGTAAAATTTACCAAGGGGGAGCTGAAGAAGCAGCGGGACGCCCAGGAGCGTTTCGAACGCTATCTTCCTACCCTGCAGCTGAAGCAGCAGCAGCTTCAGCTTGAAGTCCGTAATGTTGAGAGAGTTCTCTACCTGAAGCGAGTGGAGATCGATCGGATTAAGGAGGATATGAGTGAGTGGATCGGGATTCTGGGAGATAAGGATGTCGATCTCTCTCCCTGGGTGCGGCCGAAAGAGATAATTACTTCTACCGCGAATATTGCGGGGGTAACTATCCCGGTCTTGAAACGGGCTGAGTTTCCGACGGTCGATTATGACCTCTTTATAACCCCTTTATGGGTGGATTCGGCGGTCGAGGCGATCCGGAAGCTGGCCGAACTGATCGCGGAGACCGATATCATTGAGGAGCAATTCAAACTCTTGAGCTATGAACTCCGGATAACCATGCAGCGGGTGAACCTCTTCGAGAAGGTAAAGATCCCGGAATGTAAGGACAATATCCGGATGATCCGGATCTACCTGGGAGACCAGGATACCAACGCGGTCTGCCGGAGCAAGATCGCGAAAAAGAAGATCGAGCAGGTGCTGGCCGCGGCTTAAGAACTTAGCTTCGCAACTTTTTAGACAGGATTTACAGGATAAAAACAAATGATTCAGGAGAGAAGCCATCTATTTATCCTGTTGATCCTGTTATCCTGTCTAAATATAGAGTTTATTGAAATTCCGGAGCAGGAACTTAGCGCCTGCGGCGCTAACGTTAAAAAATAAAGACGTTGAAGAAAAAGAACGTTAAAGAAAAGATCGTTTAAAAAACTCAGACCTTGATTCGCTCGGGCAGCTAAATGAACTACGAATTACGCAGATTACACGAATTTCTTAAAAACTGTCTGTAATATTGGTTAAAGCTTCAAAACTATTTTTTTACGTAGTAAAAAAATAATATGATCACGGAGATGAAAAAAGTTACGATTGTGGTCCAGGCTAAGGATCGGGAGGAGGCACTTACTCAGTTGTCTTCGCTCGGGTTGGTCCATATCGAGCATCTGAGAGATCCGGGTGGTCATTCCGTCGATGAGGTGGGGGATAATATAAATGTTATCAAGAAGGCCCTGAATAATATTCCCGCACCTTCTGAAGGCGTCAAACAGGAACCCATTAAAGATCTTCCCGGTCTGATAAGAGAGATAGATCAGCTTCAGGATGATCTTACCAGACTGAGGGCCGAGCGGGAAAAACGCGAAAGGCTGATCGAAGAGTGGAAGATCTGGGGTGATTTTGATGTGGATCTGCTCCGGAAGTTAAACGGAAAGGGGATCTGGGTTTATTTAGCCGAACTGCCGGAGAAAGAGTTGGCCGACCTGCCCGATGACGTAACTGTTCAGGTCTTTGCCCGGAAGGGAGGCGTAGCTTACTGCGGAATTATCTCAGATAAACTTAAATATTTTTATTTCAAGACACATACATTGCCCGGAAAATGTCTCTCCGGGATGATAAAGGACCAGGAGGAGACCGAAGAGAAGATAAAGTCGCGGGAAGATAACCTTGTCGCTCTGGCCCGGTTCCGGTCTGCCCTGGAAGAAGAGGCCGATAGACTCTACCGGGAGCTTGAATTTGAAGAGGCCCGCGCCGGTATGGGAGAATCCGGCAAACTGTCATATCTTCGGGGGTACTGTCCGGTTACGGACGCGGAAAACTTAGCCGAGGCGGCGAAGAAGAACCGATGGGGGCTTATGCTGGATGACCCTGAGTATGAAGACTCTCCGCCCACCCTGATCACCAATCCCCGGTGGGTTAGATTAATTGAGCCGATCTTCGCGTTGATAGGCACGGTGCCGGGATACCGGGAGATCGACGCCAGCTTTGTCTTTCTCCTCTTCTTCTCTTTATTCTTCGCGATGTTGATCGGTGATGCCGGTTATGGAGCTATATTCCTGATTGTAACCATCCTGATCCAGTGGAAGCTGGGAGCCAAGATTCCGGACAAGAAACCATTATTCCTGATATATGTACTCAGCATTGCGACGATCATCTGGGGGGTTATGACCGGGACTTTCTTCGGCCAAAAGTGGCTCCCGGAGACTGTCAATCCGGTTGTTCCCTGGCTTCTGGTCAGGAATAATGTAATATGGCTCTGTTTCCTGATCGGTGCCATCCAGTTATCGATCGCCCACCTCTGGAGGGTGATCCGGAAAGCTCCTTCCATCCTGGCCCTGGCCGATCTCGGATGGATCTGTATCGTCTGGACAATGTTTTTTGTGGCCCGTATGTTCATTCTTAAAGTACCAGAAGAATTCAAAGATTTCCCCATTTTTGCGATGGGTCTGGGTATTGTCGGTCTGGTTTTGATCATTGCCTGCTCGGTCTCCCCCCGTAACTTTTTCAAGGACTTAGTCCCGAGGAATTTTGCCATATTTTTAAGCGTTATCAGTAGTTTTGGAGATGTGGTATCTTATATCCGTCTCTTCGCAGTCGGCCTGGCCACCGTTGCCATCGCCGATGCCTTCAATAATATAGCCGCTAATTTGGGATGGTCTTCATTGATAACTGGTTTTTTCGCGGCACTTATACTTCTTTTCGGGCATACTCTAAATATGCTCTTAGGGGGAATGGCGATACTGGTTCATGGGGTCCGGCTCAATGTGCTGGAGTTCTCCAGCCATCTGGGGATGGAGTGGTCAGGGTATAAATACAACCCGTTTAAAGGGGAGAAATAACAGGTCTCAAAAACTAAATAGATTTGTAAGCTTTTGGTGAACCCTGTTATTTTGTATTGGCCGCCGGAAGGTCGCCGCTACGAGCAGGGGGTGAAGGGATTTACGGTAAGCTTACCCAACTGATATTGAAATAACTAAACTAAGGAGGAAAAGTGCAATGGATCTATTGACGCAGTTTCAGGATCTGGGATTCTCAGCTGTACTGGCCTTTGCCGCTATCGGTTCGGCATTGGGGACAGGAATTGCCGGGATGGCGGCGGTGGGAGCATGGAAAAAGTGCTTCGCTCAGAATAAGGCGGCCCCGTTCATGCTGACGGTCTTCGTGGGGGCGCCCCTCTCCCAGACCATCTATGGATTTATCTTAATGCAGCAATTGGCTGGTAAAGTTAGCGCCGATGGCGGTTCATTCTTCTGGGGTACCGGAATTTTAGCCGGGATTGCCATCGGGATGAGTGCTTTGATGCAGGGGAAAGCCGGTGCCGCCGCCTCGGACGCGTTAGCCGAGACCGGCAAGGGCTTTGGAAACTATATTATGGTGCTGGGTGTTATCGAGACGGTCGCGCTCTTTGTGATGGTATTTACCATGATGGCGGTTTGAGGGAAGGCTCTAAGCGACTTAGCTCCGCAACTTTTTGCCACTAAGGCACCAAGACACAAAGAAAAGATATTCCAACTACGGATTCTTTGTTTTTTCTTTCTGTCTTAGTGTCTTGGTGGCTATTTTTATGTCGAAGATGCGGCTTCTGAGATGAAATTCCGAAGCAATAGATTGTCAATGCCCGTGAACACCGGTATCAGGAGAGGTAAATTTCCGCCGGCGGCTATGGCGGGGATTATCGCGGGTCTCTTTCTGCTCTTCGGGTTATATACGATCGATGATTTCGGGATTACCTGGGATGAGCCGGTCCACTTTGCTTCCGGGGATCTCTATCTCGATAGGCTCCTCGATCCTGTCCAGTCTCTGACCTTCTCCGAGTCGGATTTCCAGGGGTCTATGCAGTATTACGGCCCCGTCTTTGATATCTGGGGGGCATTCAATCATCGCCTTTTCTCTGAAAAACTGGGGTTATTGGCTGAAGATAACGCCCGTCATCTTCATCTTCTTCTGGCCGGTGTTCTGACCGTATTTTTTACCTATCTCCTGGTCCAGAGAGCACTCTCCACCCGGATCGCGGTCTTTTCGGTATTGTTTTTAATCGCTTTTCCCCGGTTTCTTGGCCATTCTTTCAATAATCCGAAAGATATCCCCCTGGCCTGTATCTCGGTTATATCGATCTACCTCTATTATCTCCGTCTGACCACCGGCAGGAAGAGGTTCAGCCTGCTCCTGATAGTCGCCGGCGGCATCGGATTCGCGACCAGGATCCAGTATGTGATAATCCCGGTAATGCTATTATCATATACAATAATATATGTATGTATAAAATATTTGAAGGCAAAACATATACTCCGTGAACTTATCTCATTATGGGATCTATTTGCCGCTATTCTTATGAGTATACCGATGGGAATCGTATTCTGGCCCTATTTCTGGTCTGATACTCTGATGAAATTACAGAAAATGACGGAGTTTTATCTCTATCACCAGAGCCAGGCTCGGCTATTGATCCGCTACTGGGGTGAGGATTATACCCCCGGCATCGATATGCCCTGGCATTACGCGCCGGTTATGCTGGCGATTACTACTCCCCTGATCACACTGGGTTTCTTTCTAATTGGATCTCTGCGGATAATATTTTCCTGGATCAGAGATCGGGTCGAAGAGAAGGAGACAGTATTATTTTATCTTCTGCTCATCTTCTGGATCGTGATTGGTATTGTTCCTTTTATCCTTCCCGGGCAGCGGGTCTATGGTGGGATCAGGCATTTCTTATTTATTGTCCCGGCATTATGTATAGTCGCGGCGATAGGTATGGATTTTGCCGTCAGGTGTATAGAGGTGAAGATCAGGAGATGGTCCTATGCGGTCATAATTTCACTATTCACTGTTTTATTTATATCGGTTCTTTCATATCATCCCTATTATACGGTATATTACAACGGATTGGTCGGCGGACCCCGGGGAGCTTTTAATCGTTTCAGTCTGGAAAATTGGGGGAATTCTTATAAGGCTGCCTGTCGATTTATAAATGAAAACGCTCCGCCGAACTCGACCGTATTGGCGATGGTAATTCCGGATATTCCTCGCTTCTATCTCCGTCCGGATATCAAGGTTCTGGGACCGGAATCCGCCAATGTGTCGGGAGTGTCATACGATTACAGTATATATATTATTCGGGATATTGATCTATTGAAGAACAGAAACAAAAAGCCGGTATTCAGTGTGTCAGTTAAAGGACAACCGATCTGCAAAGTTCATCGGTGGTGATTGCCACAAAGGCACAAAGACACTAAGAAAGAATAGGAAGATAATAAAAATATAATTCCTATATCATCACTTCTTTTCTTTGTGTCTTAGTGTCTTTGTGGCAAAAAAGTTGCGAAGCTAAGTTCTTATTATGAAAGATAACCGAAATAATCAGTCGACTAACTCCGGGGGTATCCTTTATATAGTGGGAACACCGATCGGGAATCTGGAGGATATTACTCTGCGGGCTCTCCGGATATTGAAGGAGGTTGATTGTATCGCGGCGGAGGATACCCGCACGGCCCGGAAGCTTTTAGGTAGATATGAGATCAAGACCCCGACGATCAGTTACTATGATGCCGCGGAGAGGCAGAAGAGCCGGCGTCTTGTTGCCCGCCTGAACTCCGGGGAGTCGATCGCGCTGATCTCCGAGGCGGGGATGCCGGGTATCTCCGATCCGGGATACCGGATCGTAGCGGAAGCGATCAGCGCGGGGATACCGGTTGTTCCCATTCCAGGGCCATCAGCCTCCCTGGCTGCACTGGTGGTATCGGGCCTGGCGACCGATCGTTTTATATTTGAAGGTTTTCTCCCTCGGACGCTCTCCGCGCTGAAGAAGAAGTTCTTTCTCCTCCGGGATGAAGAGCGGACGATTATCTTTTATGAATCCCCCCGGCGTCTGCTGGTGACACTGGGGGCGGTCCGGGATGTTTTAGGGGAGAGAAATGTTGTGGTTGCCCGGGAGTTGACCAAGATATTTGAAGAAGTAATCCGGGGAACTGCCGGCGAGGTGATCGATCAACTCTCGGGCCGAGAGATTAAGGGGGAGATCGTCCTTCTTATGGAAGGGAGGCAGGAGAAGCCGTCCTGGGATCATATCTCCGTCGCCGAGCAGATCGAGTCGGTAATCAATGATCTTGGAATCACCCGGATGGAAGCCATCAAACTGGTTGCCAGCTTACGGGGAGTCTCCAAGAGTGAGATCTATCGAGAATATCATCAGGAATGAACGATTAATAATAATAATATTTTACAGAGGAAAATTATAATGGAGAAGAAAAAGGACGGTTAAATTCCGTAGTATCGTCCTTCACTCTGTTCAGGACTTGTAGGGTCAGAATGCCTCAGGCATTCTTTGTGGGAATTGGGGGATCGCTTCGCTTGACGATCAGCCAGCCTTGTCTCCGGCAGGGCGATACTACAGAAATTTGCGACCAAAGGGAGCTAATTTCATATAATGAAATCATTATTAGTTACTCATTCACATCGCTGGAACGGGGAGACTGAATATGCCGCGGGAGTGGTCCGGGCGGAACTGGCGATGGGGATGGAGCTGACAGTGGTGGCCCCTGGAGAGAGTGCTTTTGTCCGGAAGGTATCCGGGAAGGTTAGATTACTGGAGCTGCCGGGGAGAGAGCCATCCCGGTCATTATTTGATTTTATCAAGGATGTGAACTGGCTCTCTTCCTTGATTGAGACCGGAGGATTTGATGTAATTCATCCGTCCCGGGCGACTGCCCATCTCCTGGCGGCTCTGGCTGATCGGAAGCGGATCCCCCTTCTTCATCTTCGGGGGGGAGCGAAACGCCCTTATGGTCATCCCGGCAATCGGCTCCTTTATCGCTGGCTGACCGACGGAGTAATAGTCTCATCCGGGCGGGTGGAGGGATGGGTTATCCGGAGATTAAAGGTCCCTCCGGAAAGGGTCCACCGGATCCTCTCCCCGGTTGATGTCGGGCAATATAAACCTGCCTTGCCTGATCCTTCCCTTTTAAAGGAACTGGGAATTTCTGACTCTGCCCCCATTATCTTGAAGATAGCCCGTCTTGCCCCGATCAAAGGACATCCTATCCTGCTGGATGCTCTGGTTTTGGTTCATCATGAATTTCCCCAGGCTAAGCTGGTGCTGGTGGGGAATCCCTGGAAAGGCCAACCCGGAGAGCTTATGGAGCAGGCCCGAAAACTGGGGATCGGTGATTCTGTCATCTTTACCGGGCGTCGCGCCGATGTCACCCGGTTTCTGGCGTGCGCAACGGTCTGTGTCTCTTCCTCGATCGGGAGTGAAGAGAACTCCCGCGCGGTCAGTGAATATATGGCTTCAGAGCGCCCGGTAGTAGCGAGCGCGGTCGGCGTTATTCCGGAACTGGTAGTTGATGGCCGGACCGGGTTTCTGGTCCCCCCCGGTGATGCCTCCGCCCTGGCGGATGGTCTGATAAAGATTCTCAGGAATCCGGAAGAGGCCCGGCGGATGGGAGAGGCAGGCCGGAACCGGGCGGTAGAGCTATTTTCGGAAGAGGCTTTCGGTCGGAGTCTTTGGCGTGTATTTGAGAGTGTTCTGGAGGGGAAAAAATGATTCTTCACCCGATTATACTTATTCCGAAACTGGCGCTGCTGGCCGTTATTATTGTCGTTCTGGTCATTCTCCACGGTTCTCTTCCCCCGGACCAGTTCCAGGTCGCGGTTATTCTCGCCATCGCGGTCTTCATCCTGTTCTCAATCATCTTCTGGATCATTGTAATACGGACTTTAAAGAATCCCCATTCCCGGTTAGCCCGACAGACAATTCTCTTCAGCGCGTCTCGTTCGTCGGACGGTTTCCAGGTCGGCGGTAAAGAATATACCGGATTGCTTGGAACCCGGGGCTCAGCCCTCTCCCCACTCAGACCGTCCGGGGCCGCGCTGCTGGGGGGGAAGAGAATTTCGGTGGTTACCGATGGTTCGTTTATCCCGGCCAATTCGCCGATCGAGGTTATTGAAGTTAAAGGCCTCCGAGTGGTGGTGCGAGTCGTGAGCGAGACCGGTGATCGGGAGCGATCAGATGAAAAGTAAAGCCATTCAGGATAATTATTCGGATGATTTCAGCTATTGCTATGGCTGCGGGCGGTTAAATGAGCGGGGACTGAAGATCAAGAGTTACCGGGACGGGGATGAGGCGGTCTGTACTTTTCAGCCCCAGGCATACCATATCGCCATTCCGGGTATTGTGTATGGCGGTCTGATAGCTTCGATCATCGACTGCCACTGTATTGGTACCGCCGCCGCCGCCGCGGCCCGGGCGGAAGGACTGGAGATGGATACGGACCCGGCCCCCCGTTTTCTGACCGCGTCATTAAAGGTGGATTATATCAAGCCGACCCCGCTGGGGGTTATCCTCACAGTTCGGGCTCGGGCAAAAGAGGTTAAAGGCCGAAAGGTGGTGGTAACCGCTGAACTCTGGGCCGATGGTGAAATTCGGGCTCGGGGGGAAGTGGTGGCGGTAAAGGTGCCGGAGGAGATGAAAGGACGTTGAAGACTAAAGACGTTAAAAAGAAAGGACGTTGAAAAATACAGACGTTGAAGATAAAGAACGTTGAAAAGACGAGACGTTCAAGATCGTTGAAGACCGAATTAAAAGCTGAACATCCAACCAGCCGTCGCTAAGGCTATGGCGGGCAGGCTGCTCAACTTTCAACGTTCAATGACCGAAGATTGCTTCGCCTTCGGCTCGCAATGACATTGGGCCGGGGAGATTGTTTCTTCTGATTATAATTTATGTGTGTGGTAGCAAAGAAATAGAAAATAATTGAGGTGCTTTCTGATCAGACACTATATAGATACTGCACCTCAATAATATTTTAAATTAGTAACCGGCGTTAATTTCAAAGTACTTCCAGTAAGTTAGCGCCGAAGGCGATAACTTATTTGAACTGGATAATTGACGGATATAATGTTTTGATCTCGAACGATCTGGGGCACGATGAATCCGCCCGGGGATGGTTCAGAGATCGGCTCTCAGCCTGTTTCTCCGGAAAAGAGGTCGAGGTGACCATTGTCTATGATAGCCGTGGAAGTACTATTATTCAGAGGGAACGGGTCAACTCCGTGGTTAGTGAGATCTATGTCGATAATGCCGACCAGTATATTATCGACGCGATAGAGCGGAGTTACCATCCCCGTGCCATTATTCTGGTGACCGATGACCGGGAGATTATTCAGACGGTCCGTTATCGCCGTCCCCGGTGTATGAATACAACCGATTTTCTCTCCAGTCTTGATTCTCCACCAGAGCCGGATTATTCTCCGCCGGAGAAACCGGAATTTGATACACCGGATAATATTGCCAGATATCTGAGGCTCTTTGAGGGTGAATGAGGAGTTGGTTTGGGGGGATGGAGTGATATCCCCGGGTGGAACCCGGGGTTGGGATGTTGGACCCCGTTGGGGTCCAAAAAATACCCCGAAGGGGTATCACATTTAAACCCGGAGAGTATCCCCGGGATATACGCCGATTACCAAGTACAAAACGAACCCCAAAGGGGTTCAAGATTAAATTAGCGATCCCCGCATTTTGAGGAATCGTCTCCGGGAGTTAAGTTTCTTGACAATCCGGAGGGGAAGAAGTAGATTACCCCCACTTGCTAACAATGTTTATAGGTGAAATGAATTATATAGGTGAGATGAATATGAAAGTAACCGCGGAAAATTACAATCAGCCGCTCTTTACTATCGGAATTGTAGCCGATATGATCGGGGTAACCCAGACCACTCTCCGGATCTGGGAGAAGAAAGAATTGATTAAGCCGGGGCGATTGGGGAAGAATCGTTATTACTCATACTGCGATCTGGATAGGCTGAAGCAGATCCATCATCTCCTTCAGGAGAAAAGGATGAACATAGTCGGGGTGAAGAACGTACTCGATCGGGAGGAATGCTGGGAGATCAAGAAATGCGGTGATCTTAAAGATACCTGTGAGGTTTATCTGGCCCAGAGTGAAGATATACCTGAATGAAAAGGTATTAGAAAGATACAATTTGCGAACCGGATCCAACATAATTATCGGAGGTATCATGAAGAAGACAGCTACGACAATACTTGATTTAATAGGAGATACGCCACTGGTTGAACTCTCGAAGTTGAGCGGGAAGGGAGATGGGACTGTATGGGGAAAGCTGGAGAGCTTCAATCCCATGGGATCGGTGAAAGACCGGATATGCCTGGCTATGGTGCTGGCGGCGGAAGCTACCGGAAGACTTTCTCCCGGGGGGACAATTGTGGAACCGACCAGCGGGAATACCGGGATCGGCCTGGCCATGGTGGCCGCGGTTCGGGGATACCGCTTAATATTGACTATGCCCGACAGTATGAGCCGGGAGCGGAGAGACCTGCTGGCGGCTCTGGGGGCGGAATTGGTGCTAACACCGGGGTCAGGAGGGATGAAGGGGGCGATTGATGCCGCCGGAGCGATGGTGGAAGAGAACCCCGAGTACGTTCTGCTCGACCAGTTCGCGAATCCGGCGAATCCGGATATTCATAGAAAGACCACCGGCCCGGAGATCATCGAGCAGGCCCCGGCCCCGATCGACGCATTCGTGGTCGGTGTCGGGACCGGCGGGACAATCACGGGAGCAGGCAAGGTATTAAAAGCCCGCTATCCGGATATACAGATCGCAGCGGTTGAACCGGAAGAGTCACCGGTTCTCTCCGGCGGTAAACCGGGACCCCATAAGATTCAGGGGATCGGCGCCGGATTTATCCCTGAGATACTGGACCGGGAAGTGATCGATGAGGTGATCCGGGTCAGTTATGATGATGCCCGTCAGACCTGCCTCCGGCTGGCCCGGGAAGCCGGAATACTGGCCGGAGTCAGTTCCGGGGCTAATGTATGGGCCGCGCTTCAGCTGGCCCGGCAGCTGGGACCAGGAAAAAATATAGTCACCATTCTCCCCGATACGGGTGAGCGGTATTTATCTACTCTTCTTTTTTCTTCGAAAAAATAAGATTTCGCATGCGTTGGACCGGACGTTAGATATATTTTTCGATTGAATAGGTTGCTCAGTAGTCTATGAACTTATTCACCCGTCACATAAAGTGACGGGGGCCTTATAGTTTAAAGCGACGTCTGTAGCTGATGAACTGATTCACCTGCCGGACCAGCCTTCGCCAGGGCTTCCGACTTCGCCAAGGCTATGTCGGACAGGTCGGCGGGCTTGTCAGCCGGCAGGGGTATAAAATTTCAGAATTTACTGTAGAGAAATTTTTTAAGTACATTTATTCTTCAATAATTCAGGGGATTCTTAGTTCTCTTAAAAAGATATATACTAAATTGGCAGGACTATCTCTCCGCATTAAATCAAAGTGATTATGACAGTCATTTTTCAAAACTAATTTTTACGAAGTAAAAATTAATGAGGACGATAGCGGAAATTAACGATAAGATTAAGAAGGGCAAGGCTGTTGTCTTTACCGCCGAGGAACTTATTGAGCTGGTGGAGGAGGAGGGGGTTTCGAAGTCGGCGGAGAAGGTCGATGTGGTGACGACCGGTACCATGGGGCCGATGTGTTCGTCCGGCGCGTATTTTAATATCGGCCAGGGGAAGCCCAAGATGAAGTTGGGCGGCGGGAAAGCCACGCTGAATGATGTACCGGTATATACCGCTTTTGCCGCGGCCGACTTTTTCTTGGGTTCGAACGCTCTGCCCGACAATGACCCCCGGAACAAGATATATCCGGGCCGGTTTGCCTACGGCGGCGGCCATGTGATTGAGGACCTGGTCGCGGGGAAGGACCTTAAGTTTATTGCCTCTGCCTATGGGACTGACTGTTATCCCCGGCGGGAGCTTTCCACCCTGATAAATATCCGGGATATGAATCAGGCGATACTATTTAATCCCCGCAACCTTTACCAGAACTATAACGTGGCGGTAAATCGCACTGACCGGGTTATCTATACCTATATGGGTATATTGAAGCCGAACCTGGGCAATGCCAGTTACTCCAGCGCGGGACAGCTCTCTCCGCTCCTCAAGGATCCCTCCTACCGGACGATCGGGATCGGGACCAGGGTCTTTCTGGGGGGTGGGGTGGGGTATATCGCCTGGTGGGGAACCCAGCACAATACTATGGTTGAGTTCGATCAGAATGGCATCCCCACGGAACCGGCGGGCACGGCGGCCTTGATCGGTGATCTGAAGCAGATGTCCCCGGAATGGCTGAAAGGAGCCTCTTTTACCGGTTATGGCGCATCCCTGGCAGTTGGAGTCGGAGTGCCGATCCCGATTCTGAATGAAGAGATCTGTTTTAACGCCTCGTTGAGCAATGAGGATATCTCAGCCCCGATTGTTGACTATGGCAGTGATTATCCTCAGGCCTGGAGCAGGGATCTCGGGTCGGCTACTTATGCTGAATTGATGAGCGGCACGATCCGGGTACGGGATAAGGAGGTTCCGACTTCGTCTCTCTCCAGTTATCCCCGGGCCCGACGGATCGCCGGAATTCTCAAGGAGTGGATTGAGGAAGGAAAATTTTATCTGACCGAGAGAGTAGCTGAATTTCCCGGCCCGGGGAGCGGATATGACTGTCGGCCATTGAAGGAAAGACCAATATAAATTAGCGCTTTGCGCTAATTTAGGTTTGAAAAAAGACTAATGATGAATATCTGGAAGATCTCGAAGCAGCAAGTTGCCGACAACAATATATACACAGTTGGATATAGACAATGATTTCCAGACGTATAGTTCTACATTTTCCTATTGACTTAGTCAGTGATCCCATTATCAGTCGGTTGGTGAAGAAATATGACCTTGAATGCAACATTCTTAAGGCCGATATTACCCCTCGGCAGATAGGAATTCTGGTGCTGGGTTTAAAGGGTGAGAACAGTAATTACAAAGATGCCATTGAATACCTGAAGAGCCTGAATATAAGTGTACAGCTCCTCAGCCAGGACGTAACCCGGGATGATGACCGTTGTATTGAGTGCGGAGCCTGTGTCACCATCTGCCCGACCGATGCCCTGACCAGAGATCCTCTGACCGGGGCGGTCAGCTTTGACAAGGAGTCCTGTATCGGCTGCGAACTCTGTATCGTCGCCTGTCCGATGAGGGCGATGAAGGTTTGCTTTTAAATGAGTGCCTAAAGTTAGAAGTGCGCTAAAGTGCCTAAAGTAGAAAGTAAGTGCCTAAAGTGCGCTAAAGTGCCTAAAGTTAAAAGTTATCGCTTTTGCCTGGCTTTCGCCGGCATCCATCGGGTCCGCGGTCACCGACCGCGGCTACAGGGGCAAAGAGATCCGGATAAATTGTGAAGAAATATTAAGAGAATGGGGTTCACTGAAACCCTACGACAGATCACAGCGAGGGATAAGTTCTATGAAAATATATCTTGATTATAATGCTACTACACCGGTCCGGGAAGAGGTTCTGGAGTTGATGTTTGATATCTACCGGGGGGATGCCGCCAACCCATCGAGTATTCATTTCCTGGGGCGTCAGGCCCGGAAATTCGTGGATGAGGGACGGGAGAAGGTGGCCGCCGCTATCGGGGCTGAACCTTCCGAGATCGTCTTTACCGGAGGGGGAACGGAGGCGGACAATATGGCCATCCAGGGGACCGCTTTCGCGCTCAGGGAGGAGGGGAACCATATCATTACCCAGGCGACCGAGCATCATGCCGTACTCAATACCTGTGAATTTTTGGAGAAACACGGGTTCAAAGTTACTTATCTTCCGGTAGATGGGGAAGGGCTGGTCGATCCGGCCGAGGTGGAGAAGGCAATCGGCGCGGAGACTATCCTGATTACGATTATGACGGCTAACAATGAGACCGGAGTGATCCAGCCGATTGAGGAGATCGGAGAGATTACCCGGAGCCGTAAGGTTGTTTTTCATACCGATGCCATTCAGGCGCTGGGGAAGATCCCGTTTTCGGTTAATGATTTAAAGGTGGACCTTCTCTCATTATCCGCCCATAAGGTATATGGACCGAAAGGGGTTGGCGCCCTTTATATCCGTAAGGGGACACGACTTCGGCCCCTTGCTTATGGAGGTCATCATGAGGGGGGGAAGCGTCCCGGGACTGAGAATGTGGCGGGCATCGCCGGATTTGGATTGGCCTGTGAGCTGGCTGCTCAGGAATTGGTGGAATCCGCGGCCCACCTCTCTATCTTAAGGGACCGCCTCTGCGGCCAAATATCGGAGAATATTTCTCGGGTTAAATTGAACGGTTCACCCCGTCTGCGGCTGCCCAATACCCTGAATTTAAGTTTCGAATTTATAGAAGGAGAGGGTATCCTGCTGGGGTTGGAGATGAAGGGAATCGCGACAGCAAGTGGTTCAGCTTGCACTTCCGGTACTCTCGCTCCTTCTCATGTATTAAGCGCGATGGGGGTTCCCGCCGCCCTGGCCCAGGGGTCTATAAGATTTTCTCTGGGAAGGGAAAACACAGTGGAGGATATTGATTATACCGCGAAGGCGCTGGTTCCAATTATCCAGCGGCTGCGGGACCTCTCCCCATTTTCGGAAGAGGATATAAATTAGTTCACTTCGTTCACTACTTTATCCGGCCCCGATTGAATCAATCCGGGCAACAATTTTTATTTCATAAAAATTGTTATGTTTTAAAATCAGTATTAATCTGTGATTCGCAAACCAATAAGGTCAGAAAAGAATTTATTATTTAATCTCATAGTTTATCCGGCTGTTTCGGAATTTTGATAAAAACTGAAGCAGATACTTATACTCAAAGGAGAAGTCAGATGAGTGTTGAAGCATTGTATAGCGAAAAAGTAATGGATCATTTTACCAATCCCCGCAATGTGGGGAAGATGGAAGATCCCGATGGAGTCGGGACGGTGGGGAATCCGGTCTGCGGGGATGTGATGAAGCTCTATATCAAGGTTAAGGATAACCGGATTGATGATGCCAAATTCCAGACCTTTGGGTGCGGGGCGGCTATTGCTACCAGTTCCATGGTGACCGAGCTGGTCAAGGGGAAGACCCTGGAGGAGGCGGTCGGCCTCTCTAATAAAGAGGTGGCGGAAGCTCTGGACGGTCTTCCCCCGGTTAAAATGCACTGCTCAATGCTGGCCGAAGATGCTTTGAAATCGGCGATTGAGGATTATAGGAAAAAAATAGTAAGCAGTGAGCAGTAAGCGGTTAGCAGTTAGCGGTAAGCGGCCTAATCGGACTGGTCGGACGGGTCAGACAGGTCGGACGTTGCCTTGGCCCCGTGCCGCGCGGTACCGAGCTATCGGGAGCGCAAAACTAATGACAGATCAGAATATAATTTCCAGGATTAATGAACTGAAGCAGGAACTCAACGCCATCATCCTGGTTCATAATTATCAGATCGGGGAAGTTCAGGAGATCGCTGATTTTCTGGGGGATTCTCTGGGTTTGAGCAGGAAAGCCGCCGGGACGGATGCTGAGGTTATTGTCTTCTGCGGGGTACATTTCATGGCTGAGACCGCCGCGATCCTGGCCCCGGAGAAGACGGTTCTGATTCCGGATCCGGAGGCCGGCTGCCCGATGGCCGATATGATTACCGCCGAGGAACTGCGGGTGGTCAAAGCCGAACATCCCGGCGCGGTAGTAGTAGCCTATGTCAACTCCAGCGCCGCGGTTAAAGCTGAGACCGACATCTGCTGTACTTCAGCTAACGCGGCGGAGGTGGTAGAATCTATCCCCGCTGATCGGGATATTATCTTTGTGCCGGATAAATATCTGGGGTCGTATGTGCAGCGGACAACCGGTCGGAAGTTAATTCTTTACCCGGGTTATTGTCCTGTCCACCGTAAACTTATGCCGGAAGCGATTGAAGAACAGAAAACTCTCCATCCCCGGGCACTGGTAATGGTTCACCCCGAATGTACGCCGGAGGTGATCGACCGAGCCGATGAGGTTCTGTCAACTTCCGGGATGGAACGTCTGGCTCCCCGGAGCGAGTACCGGGAGTTTATAGTAGGGACCGAGGTGGATATGGTAACCCGTCTCCGGCGTGACAACCCAGGCAAAAGATTCTATCCGGCCTCCGATCTGGTGGTCTGTCCTAATATGAAGAAGATCACCCTGGAGAAAGTCCTCTGGTCGCTGGAAGAGAAGAAGTATGAAGTTACTGTGCCGGAGGAGATTCGGAAGAAGGCGCTCCGGGCGGTTAACGCGATGGTGAGGATGGGCAGTGGGCAGTAGGGAGTGGGGAGTGGGAAAAGCAGGGAGGAGCAGGGAACTGCACCAGTCCGACTGGTCCGACCGGTCCGACTTGTCCGACTCCTCGGATCAGTCGGATCCGACTGATCCGTCCGATTAAAAAATGAGCTGAGGAAGAGAAACATAAATTAATTTGTGGAACTAATAATATAAGGAACAGAAAATGGAAGAGAAAATTTCAAGAGCGATTATTCAGAGGTACTTTGAGAAACTTCAGGAGAACCTCTCGGTTGATGTTGTGATAGTGGGGGCCGGACCATCCGGGATGGTGGCGGCGTACGATCTGGCGAAAGCGGGAAAGAGTGTTGCCCTCTTTGAGCGGAAGCTCGCCCCCGGCGGCGGGGTCTGGGGCGGCGGGATGCTCTTCAATGAGGTTGTGGTTCAGGAGGATACCATAACCATTCTGGATGATTTTGGCGTGGGATACTTATCCGCCGGTGATGGACTTTATACCGTGGATTCGGTAGAACTGGCCGCCGGGCTGACCTTTGGCGCCTGCCGGGCCGGGGCTTCATTATTCAACTCGGTCAGCGTGGAAGATATCGTCTTTAAGGAGGGGAGAATTGGAGGAGTGGTAATCAACTGGACTCCGGTTACCCGGCTCGAGATGCATGTCGATCCCCTGGTGGTGATGTCAAAGGTGGTTCTCGACGGGACCGGTCATCCCAGTGAGATTGCCGAGCTGGCTACCAGGAAGGCCGGTGTCAGGATAGAGACCGAGACCGGAGCGATTATGGGGGAGAAGCCGATGTGGGTGGAGAGTGGCGAGATCTCTACCGTGGAGAATACCCGGCAGATCTATCCGGGACTCTACGCGTCCGGGATGGCGGCCAACAATGTCAGCGGCGGTTTTCGTATGGGCCCGATCTTCGGGGGGATGCTGAAGAGCGGGCGGAAGGTTGCCGGATTGATTTTGGAAGAACTCATAAATTAGTTCCCTTCGGTCGCTACTTTATCCGGCCCCGGTTGATTCAACCGGGGTAATAATTTTTACTTTGTAAAAATTATTATGACTATCGGGTTAGCTCATCATAAGTTAGAGGAGGCGCAGTCGCACAAGCAAGCAACAATCGATCAAATAATTCAGCCTCACGGCGCCTCCGATTAAATCGATAACAAAACTCGTCCAGGTAT
>CAKZYZ010000211.1 GCA_937885075.1 uncultured bacterium
ATAGGATGCATATCTGTACTAGGAATATTATCTTTTGTTTTTTTTTTTTTTATATTTCTTTTTGTTTGTTTTTTTTTTTAATGATACGGCGACCACCGAGATCTACACT
The DNA here is from genome assembly GCA_937885075.1 of uncultured bacterium. Taxonomy (GTDB): domain Bacteria; phylum Auribacterota; class Erginobacteria; order Erginobacterales; family Erginobacteraceae; genus CAKZYZ01. Next base: position 110 of record CAKZYZ010000211.1, read on the forward strand.
CTTTCCCTACACGACGCTCTTCCGATCTGAGGCGACCTTCAGAGGCTGTCCGATAAAGCCGATTTCGAAAAATCTAAATGTCATTGCGAGGAGCGTAGCGACGAAGCAATCTCAATTAATTGTGGTGCAATATATTCTGATCAACAAAAGAGATTGTTTCGCGCAAGGTTTCAGTGAACCCCGTTGCTCCGTGCTCGTAGAGGCGACCTTCAGGTCGCCATCGTGTGGCAGCCTAAAGGCAGCCGCTACGAGAGGACGGGGTTTACTGAAAGCTCACTGTTTCGCCCCTGTGGGGTTCTCAATGACATTTTGAGGTTTATCGGACAGCCTCTTCAGGTCGCCATCGTGTGGCAGCCTAAAGGCAGCCGCGATGAGAGGACAGGGGACACTGAAAGCTTACAGCAATTCATAGATATTCGGTAAGCCGGGGGCTCCGAGCTTTTCCGAGGTGTTGTAGCCGCGGTCGTTGACCGCGGATGATTGGGGATCACCGGGGCCACGGTCAACGACCGCGGCTACAGGGATCGAGATAGCCATCGGTATTTATCGGGCTTACCGAATATTTACAGCAATTCTATGTAAAGAAGTGATTCACCAGGAACAAAAAGTCTACTAAGGAAGGAACCTTGGAATTGATGTTAAAAGAAATCATGGCCCGGCAGGATCGAATGGAATCATTCAATCTGATTCTGCTGGGAGAGGAAGAATCTCCTGAGTTCCCTTTTGATGAGATAGGAGATATAATTTCCAATATAACATTTGTGGCAGAGGGATCGCGGGGGGAAGAAGTAATCCGGAAAAAGTTGCCGCAAGCAGCAATAATCCGGGGGGATGATCCGGCTTGTATAGATCACCTGAAAATTCGCTCTGATGGGCAAGGATACGACGTTGTGATAGTCTGGGATTCACATCCGGCGGCGGTACGTTTGGCTCTGGGGGCGGCCGCTCCTTTTGGGGAAGTATATTTTTGTTATACGCCCCGGGGGAAGGTAAACGTTGATCTGCACAGTACGATCAATTACAAGAGCCTGCGAATATTGGCGAAATGTTGAACTGTGTAACATCAACTGATGGCGATCCCGATAAATAATTGTGCCGGTGCGCCTGTAAAATATGGTCTTATGAGAAAAATTGCAATAATTTCGGCAATTATTTTGCTGTTCCTTATAATCGGCTATGATAATGCCCATCATTGGGATGAAAATAATCATGTATATAAAGCTGCCTATGAAGACTTTTCACTGCCATTGGAATGGTGTTCGGCCCAAACAGGCGGAGTTTTTGATTACTGGTATGTCAATAAAATTGTCCATTTATTTATTGCCCATTGGTTAATTGGATTAATTGGTATTGGCATAACACAATTGTTTCTTCTGGATCTTAGTTTTGCTTTCTTTATGCTCTTATATTTCCTGGGCGGATATTTTGTCTTGTCGAAGATTTTCTTTGATAGAGAATCAGCAATTATTACCACCATCATATTAATGTTTTTACCGGTAAACTTATATCTTGCATATAAAGTTTTAAGTGAAGTTAATGCCTTATTGTTCGTTATATTCAGTATTTATTGTTTCCAAAAGTCATTTGATTATCCCCACAGGTTAAAGCAATTATCACTTCTTTTTATCAGTGCTCTCTTGATGATGCTCAGCACTATAAGCCGCCTGGATTCCGTAGTGCTGGGTTTTGGCTACCCGGTTGCTTTGCTGATTGCATCTCCCAAAAACTTCAGGGAAATAATACCCAGAACCATTTACTGGGTACTTTTTTATATTCTGATATTAGGCATCTATAATTTTATCACCGGAATTCAGCCTTTCGGTTATGTAATTTTAGGGGGGCCTTTAAATTATGCTAATCCGGAAAAGGGAATGATAAAGAAATTAATATTATCCGGCTCATTTTTTAATATTTTAATATTACTATCGTTCATTGATCTGAAAAGTGTCAGATTTAGATTTGCGTTTAGTTGGCTTTTGATTGTATTAGTCCCATTACTTATTTTTAACGAGAGAATGGAACTCAGGTATCTATATTTGACCGGGTTGCCGGTAGCTATTTTAAGTTTTATAGGGATCAAAGTGTTATATCGGTTTTTATCAAGATTCTCCAAACGCATCAGATTATTACCAGTATTTATTATTATAATGCTGATTTGCCTGGCTTGTAATTATGTGGTAGACCCGTTTTTTGATGTGGGAGTGTATGGTAATAAACTCAACCAGGTTATAAATAAAATCTCAGATTATTATAAAAATCCTTTAATCCTGGTAAGAGTTGGGCCGAACATGTTTTCCTATTTAAGGTTTTGTTATCCCCAAAAGAACATTGGAATGATTAGATCTTGTGACGATAATTTTGGTCTGCCGGAAGAAATTTATATAAATAATAAGCAGGATCTGAAGAAATGGAGTAAGAACGGGATAGTATATATTGAATATGGGAATCAAAAACCAATTTCTTGGGTTTTAAATATATATTATAAATTACTGGGGATGCAGCCTGGGACTAAAAAGTCTAAAAACCGACTGGCTCGTTTTTTTTACAAGCATGATATTAAGTATACCAAACTATTTGACCTTGATATCTATAGATGTTTTGAATTGCAAGCAGATGAAAAATAAAGTCATGAAATGTTATAAATTAATCGCTGGTCGTCTGGCGGTTTACTCATTTCTTCTTTTGGCCATGAGTTTTATGGCATTTCTTTTAACCAGTGCTTTATGGTTGTTTGAAGGAATATTTGACTTTAATCAGGATATTCTGAGATCTATTCTTCAGACTATAACATACATATTATTTATAATAGGAGGGGGAGGTCTTTTCCTGGACCTGGTTATATTGAGAAATATATTTATCAAACAGGTTGATGTTAGCTGGCGCAATGTAAAAGACAAATCAGTTGCAGTAGGTATGACCGCCTATAATGATGAAGATATTATTACCGGACCTGTGAAAGACTTTTTAGCTCACCCGCAAGTCAAAGATGTCATTGTCATAGATAATAATTGTACCGACTTAACAGCGGAAAGAGCCCAGTCCGCGGGAGCAAAGGTAGTTGTAGAACCGAAGCAGGGATTTGGCTTTGCAAGTATGCGGGCCTTATCCGCGGCGTATGAAACTGGCGCGGATATCCTGGTTTTAGTAGAGGGTGACGCGACTTTTGACCGACGTGATTTAAATAAGTATTTTTCTTACTTAACAAACGTAGATATGGTTATAGGCACCAGGACGACGAGAGAACTCATTGATAGAGATACTCAAATAGATTGGTTAATGAATCCGGGCAATCAGATCGTGGCTAAATTGCTTCAGATAAGATTTTGGGGGACGCGTTTTACCGATGTGGGGTGTACCTATAGAGTGATATGGAGAGACGCTTACGAGAAGATTAGAAGCAAACTCAGTGTCGGTGGAATGCATTTTAACATGGACATGACAGTCGAGGCTTTGAAATCAAACCTTAAGATTGTTGAAATTCCGATTACTTTCCATAAGAGAGGGGGACTATCAAAAGGGGTGGGAACCAGAAAAATACGCGCGGCGGCAGTGGCGTTAAAGATGATGGGAGTAATATTAAAAGCTTAGACCGATTTTTTTAAATCGCATGTCTTCCCTTTGTCACTGCCAGCTTACTATTCCCGCAAAATGGTAAGCTTTCAGTGAACTTCATCCTCTCGTAGCGGCAGCCTTTAGGCTGCCACACGTGGCGATCTGAAGGCCGCCTCTACGAGCCCAAGGCAATGGGGCACACTGAAACCTTACGAAATTACAAGATTACCATCAACCAGTTCCTCGTAGCGGCAGCATTTAGACTGCTACCTGATGGCGACCTCAAGAGGCTGTCCGGTAAAACCGATTTTGTGGGGTTGTTGTGGTAGCCGCACCTTTTAAGGTGCGCAGACTAAAGTCTGCGGCTACAATTATTGGGTACTCCATCATTCATTTATAGAGTAATATTTTACCGGCCATTTTTCCGGAGTTTTGGAGCGGCCGTAACACCCATAAAAATCCTGCCGGTTTCATAAGCGGTCCCCGGATATTACTTCGGTTGAAAAACGGTTCATGATTATGGGCTTGATATACCCGGTATAATTCGTGCAATTATAATGAAGACTATTATTCCAATAATACCATTTGTTTTCCTCTCGATATTCCTTCCTGATTTTCTGAAAGGCAAAATCCCTTCTCTAACGGTATTGGTGGTCGCTGTGGTCATTGCAGGTGTTTTTTCCATCTGGTTAAGAAGGGAGGTCTCTGGTTTTACGGGCAAAAAAGGTGGAGAAAAATTAGAGTCCGGCCGAATATGGTTCAAGCTAATGGTTATTATTGTCATTTATATCCTGGTTTTTAGTGGATTAACTATTATTAAATACAATGCTTATAGCTATAGCGGACGAGATGCCACCTTTTATAGTCAGGCTCTCTGGTCGGCTCTCCATGGCAAGTTTTTTTACTGTACAATTAAAGCTTCAGAGGGAGTCTCCAGTCAGATGTTTGATCATATCGAACCTATTATGTTCCTCATGCTCCCTTTTTATGCGGTTTTTTCCAGCTCGATCACAATATTTTTCCTCCGTACGATTCTACTCGCTCTGGGGGCATTCCCGCTTTTTCTCATTGCCCGGGAGAAGTTGGGGGGGAGACTCGCTCTTATAATAGCCGGCATTTACCTGCTTCATCCAGATTTTATGGGGCAGCATTTTATCGATCCGGTGCCGATGCACTTTCTGCCATTTTTTTTCTTCTTTTCTTTCTATTACTTTGTAAAAAAAAGAATTATTCCTTTTATCATCTGGTTTGTCTTAACTATAAGTTTACGAATTGATCTGGCTCCGATGCTTTTCATGTTTGCTATTCTGGCTCTCCTGGAGAAACGGAAGTGGATCTGGATTATCGCGCCGGCATTTCTAAGTATCGCATGGGCTTTTGTTGGGCTTAAACTTATTTCGCCTATTTTTACCGAAGGGAAGATGGGGTTTCATCAGATCACACAATATTCTTCCTTTGGGGCAACGCCGATAGAGATTTTGAAGAATATGCTTGCCGATCCGGTGGAGACTATAAAATTTCTCTGGGATCCGGTTAAGATTAAGATCATTTTAATCACGGCACTCCCCTTCTTCATAATCCTGGGGATTAACCGGGAGATAATCTTTGCCTTGCCCCATCTTTTGGGAATATTGTTACTTCCTCATAGTAGCTCAGGCAATTCATTTTTTCAGGGTTATACGCATGACGCGTATTATTTAATGCCGATTGTCTGCGCATTTTTCCTTGGGTTCATCCGGAATTTAAGTTATCTCAAAACAAAGATTAAAGATGGAAGTTGGATTGTGCGATCGATTGTAATTTGCTCCCTGCTTTTTACGTCACTTTATGCGCTGCGTTCCGAGCTTGGTAATGAAGATGCGATGGGGAGCGTATTTACCCCTACTAATACCAATACCCCCAGTACGGTAATCGCGGAGGCAATAAAGCTGATCCCCATTGGAAAAAATGTTCTGGGCCCGCTTTATATAATTCATCATCTTTCAAAAAATCGGGAATTAGCTTCAAACCCATCAGAATTGCCGGGGGAAACTTTTGATTATATTATTATAGATAAAGGGACAAAGAATTGGTATTGCCAGTCCTTGTATAAAGAAAAATATTTCAAGAAATTAGCTGAGAATAAAGATTATAGATTAATATTTTCTAAAAACGGTTTGCTGATTTATCAGGGAATATTTCGGTGAGAATCTACCATCCCACAATTCAATGGGTTATCAATATAGTATAGTGCTTTTATCTGTCTCTGTAATAGGAAGCTTTTAGTAAACCCGTTGCCCCATGCTCGTAGAGAGGCGACATTCAGGTCTCCATCGCGTGATAGCCTGGAGGCAGCCGCTACGAGAGGACGGGGTTCACTTAAAGCTTACCTGTAATATGTGGATTGACAGAATTTATAGCCCCCATATCATTTTTTTATGAAATCAAAATTTAAAATTGAAGCAGTAGTTTTGCTGATGGGCATTATCCTTTTAATATTCGGCTGGTTTTTTTCAATGGATAGGATAATTCCTGTTATTTCCGGGAGGTTAAGCGAAGACGGCATTCTCAGTCAGTATTTTATTCATGCCCTTATTTATTTGAGGATAATAATGTTTATTACCAGTGGGGTTTGCTTTGCCTGGTATGCGTTATCTATCATAATGCCAGGATCTATTAAAAATTTATCTTCTGTCTGGGGTAATAAAAAAGCACAAATTTTACTTTTAGGAATGATAGTAACTCTGGGTATATTTTTAAGATTTTACGGCTTAGGAGCTAAGAGCTTATGGTTAGATGAAGCTTGTACTTATGTCAATCTGGGTTCAGGTTCTTTTACTACGATGATTAAGCATTGCCGCCAACCGGCGGGGGTAATGCCGCCACTATACTTTATTTTAACTGATATTTTTATCTGGATTTTTGGGAAAAGTGAAATTGCCCTAAGATTAACTTCAGCCATAACCGGGATCTTCAGTATTTTTATGATCTACTCAATTTCCCGGGTTTTATTTAATTATCGCGTAGCTGCAATAAGTAGTTTTTTCCTGGCTATCAATGGCTGTCTTATTGCTTACTCACAGGAGGCTAGACCATACTCGTTGGCAATATTTCTATCATTATTAAGTTATTATTTTTTCCTTAGGATGATGGATGACAACCAAAATAAATATAAGATTGGATATATAGTAGCTTCGATTTTAGGCATGTATAGCCTTTACTTTTTCGGAATGATTCTCAGTACACAGGTAATAATATTTCTAATTTTTAAAAAACGATTCAAATTTACTTTAGTGCATTTTTCGATATTGATTCTGATTTTAATTGTTCTTTATTTGCCCTGGCTGCCGATAACAATCTATCGCTTAAAAATGGGAGTCGTGAATGCCAATTGGATAGGAAGGCCTTCTATTCTATCATTTGCGTCTATTTTTAAGTATTTTATTTTTAATGGTGAATCAGGGTGGGGTTATCAATTATTTATATTGTTGATGGTATTCGGACTTTTCCCGTCAAGAAAAGGAAATGATAAATATAATGAACAATCTATTATACAACGTGCTGCAATTCCAATATTGGTGATATGGTTTTTTCTCCCGTTAGTAGTTATATTTATTATTTCTCGCGTAGGTCTGGCTTCAATATTTCTGGACAGATATTTAGGTCTTTATTCTCCTCCATTATTGATTATATGTGCTTTTGCCGTATCAAAGTTTAAAAGGGCCTGGATTCGGCTTGGTTTACTCTGGATTGTTTTTGTGCTTAGCACGTTTTATTTAATTTTGTTTTTCAATCCCGCAAAAAAAGAAGATTGGAGGGCAGCAATCCATTTTATTGAAGATTACTCGAATGAAAACGATATAATTCTGGTCCAGACACATGAAGTCGCGACGGATATTGATTACACGACCAACCAGTTTACAAAAACACCATTGGACTTTTATTATACCGGTAAGCTTAAAATTATTGGTTTGCCGTTTACTTTGGACTATGAAAAATTCTTGATAGAATGTAGTGATTTTAGTCAGGAACTAAAGAATCACGATAGAATATGGTTAATAGTTAGGAAGGCGTTTGAAAGAGGGCAAACTCCAGAATTTATTGAGAAATATTTAAATGGATTTGCAATACGCAGATCAATGCAGCATTTCAAGGGAGTAATTGTGTATAAATATGAGAAGAGCGCCCAATGAAATCTTTACTAATTTATACTTGTGAACGCCGTTGTGCGGTGGCGGTTTTTAGAATTTTAGAAAATAATTATGGTAAAGGATTAGGCTGAGATAAAAGTATGAGAGGCGGAATTTATCCTCAGACCTAAAACTTCAAATTAGAAAACAATGTATCCAGTCAGCATAATAGTTCCTACTTTTAATGATAAAAAATTTGTCTCGGATGCACTTAATAGTATCTTTGCCCAATCTTATACTGACTATGAGGTCATAGTGGTTGATGGTGGTTCTACTGATGGCACATTGGAAATTTTAAAACAGTATGAGGGTAAAATAACATTATTCCGACAGAAAGGTAGAGGGGTCTCCCAGGCTAAAAATGAGGCGATTGGTCGAGCTAAAGGAGAATATATAACTTTTCTGGACGCGGATGATCTCTGGTATCCTGAAAAACTGAAGATTCAGGTTGAATTTTTAAATACCCATCCGGAGTATGGGTTCTGTTCTTCCGATGTTGATTTTTTTAATGAAGAAGGGATTTTTATTAAGGGGGCTATCCGCCAGGAGAAGAATCCCCGTTCCGGCCAGGTTTTTGACGAATTATTCCGCAATAACTTTATCTCCTCCGCCACCATTTTTCTTCGGCGAGAATGCTTTGATAAAGCTGGATTATTTAATGAAAGGATATTTTATGCCGAAGATACGGATATGTGGCTCCGAATAGCTAAATATTTCCAGTTGGGATACATCCCCCGGAGTCTGGCTAAATATCGGGTTCATGCCCAGGCCCGAACCCAGCAGTTTGATAAACACTATGGTTCTATGGAACAAATTTACCGGAGCCTCATAAATGATGATCCCCGATATTTTTCTAAAAGGAAGTTGTTAATTCGTAATGTCTATTATAATCTTTATCGAAGGTGGGCGTATCGTTATTTTGAAGTTAAAGAATACCGGTTGGCCCGAAAGATATATTTGAAAGCAATAAAGCATCAACCTCTTAATTTTATATGCTGGAAATACACTTTAAGCACATTTTTGCCAAAGAAAATGATAAATAGTCTAAGAGAAGTAAAAGCAAAGACACGATATGCGAATTAATAACCGGTTTATAATTGAACCTAAATTGAACCAATATTTTTACGGAGTAAAAATATGATTGAAGGAAGTTACGAATTAATGTTCGGGAAGAGCGAATTGCCGGACTTTTATCCTATGGGGATCTCTATGTTTCCTGTTTTTATCAACAACGAAATGATAAAACGGACAATGGAAAAAGCCCGGAGAGAGAAGCGATGGGTGCTTGCTTTCTTCCCCGGCACCAAACCCTGTTTTTACAAATTCTGGGGCTCAATCAACGCGGCTGATGAGGCCGGTCTCCCTTACCTTGTCATCAACGCCGGGCAGCATTACGATGATCGTCTCACCTACGGAACGTATGAATTCAACTTCCGGGAGCGGACCGCCTGTGAGCTGGGGATCCGGGGGGATCTGGCCCTTAAGAGCGCGGAACTGATGATTAAAGTCAGATGGTTAGCTCGACTGTTAAAAAAGCAATGGCCTGATGTTACGGTAGTTCCGGTGGTGCTGGGGGATACTATTCTAACCAGTATGGTTCCCCCCGCCTGGATGTTCTCCCGGGGAGAGAAGGCGATTCAGAATGAGGCCGGTCTCCGGTCCATGGCGCCCCGGGATATGGTCAAGCTGGTTTCTTCGGGTATTGAAGAATGTATAGAAAGACAGTTCAACGGGGAATGGGAGTTGATGAGGAACGAACCGATGCCGGAGCAGTTCGATACCTTTGCTTCCGCCGCCGGCTCCGAGTTTCTCGACGGCGTGATACAGCATCGGCGTGCTGACGAGTCCCAGGTCGATGACGTCGACGCCCTCGTCGCAGAGATGGAGGCCGACGCCAACTTCGCAACCCGCGCCCGGGAGAGCGTACGCCGAGTTCTCGAGTTGAAGGCCGCCCTCGGCGCCATCCCGAGCGTCACCACTCCGAGCACCCCCAACTGCCGCTAGCCCGATGTTCTGTGAACGGAACTTGTACGTACACCGAGAACTCCCGTTCACAGAACGCGAAAAGGGGAGGGGTCAGGGGAGGCGGGCGGCGAGGTAGGAGACGAG
>CAKZYZ010000212.1 GCA_937885075.1 uncultured bacterium
CGGCGACCACCGAGATCTACACTCTTTCCCTACACGACGCTCTTCCGATCTCATACTCCCCCTGATTAAAGGCCATCCGGGCGGATTTGGCCGTCCGGTATAGTTCCGGATCAACCTGCCGGACCGGGCCGCTGCTCGAACAGGATGCCAGGAATATAATCAGCCCCGGTACAAGAAGATTTATTATTCTCCCACAACGCATAATAGAACATAGCCCGTCGCCTTGCTCCGGGCAACTGTTCTGGAATATTGGAGTATTGGAGTGTTGGGAAGGGGCCCCCATCACTCCATTACTCCAGTACTCCAGTATTATCTCATTTATTGAAATTCCGAAGCAGGAACTTTAGCGCCTTCGGCGCTACTAATGATGAAATCCGAATGAGGAAATCCGAATGAAATCCGAATGACAAAATTCACAATTCCCAGCTCAACTTCGTGGGACGGTCAGCCGATGCGAGCTTTGTCATTTCTTATTCGGGCTTTGTCATTAATTCATCATTCGTCATTCGGATTTCGTCATTCATACTGTTTTTGTATCTTTATCCCTTATTCCCCCGGTATAATTATATTCTCCGCCGGAATCATCGGGGTTTCTTTCGCGTGATCGACATACCCCCTGATCAGCCAGTGTTGCTGCAGCGCCTCCAGTAGAATCTGGGTATCCCGGAGAGCCTGACGGGATTGCAGCACCACTCCCCGGGCATCCTTCACTTCCCCGGTAATATTTTCCGCCAGGGAAGGCAGACTATCCATCACCCGAACTCCGTTATCCGCGATCTGCTGCAATTGCACCGTCAAATCCTTCATCCGGCTGATAATCTCCTTCAGTTCATCCGCCATAGCCGGATCGCGGAGCACTCCTCCCGCCATGCCCTCACCCCGAGCCAAACCTTCCGAGATGGTCTGCAGGTTGGCGATAATATGCTGGATTTCTCCTTCCGGATCGTTTATTCCCGCCGCTACCGCGGTGAATTCTTTTAGCGCGGCCTCCGCCTGCTCTACTACCGGCAGAATCGATTCCGTTATATTCTCAATCTCAATCTCTAAAAATTCCATTATCTCGGTATCTTTCTCACAGTTTAATTCAGCGTTCTCGGGCAGCATGGCACCCTTCCCTTTAGAAATATCAATATACGAATCACCGGCCAGAAGAAACTTCTTCTTCACAATTACTTTTGAATCATCCCGAACAAACCGGTAGAAATCTCCCTTAATCGCGATCCTTCCGGTCATATTCCCGTCCCGATCAACGGACAGCTTTTCCAGGGAACCGACCACCGCCCCGAGGATAACTACTTCCGAATTTTCCTGCAGCCCCAGGGATCCCTCCGGAGGGAAGACCAGAGTATATCTATGCACCGGTTCAAACCACTGCTGAGCCTGGCCGGCCAGGAATATTCCCGCCAGAAGCAGGGCCAGCACCAGGAGGACGAACGTCCCCACAATCTCATTTACATATCGAAATTTAAATGGCTGCAATTTTTTCTCCGAAAAAATTTAATTTCTTTAGTTCCAGGTTGGAATACTCATAGATTTACCAGAATTGTTAATAAATACTCTAACAATATTAGTCTTTTTTCAAAACTAAGTTAGCGCAAAGCGCTAACTTATCGCCAAAGGCGCTAACTTAGGTCCTCTCATCCGGTAAATTTTAAATGGGGCTAACCCGGGCTGGTCCAGAATACGCTGGTCGGAAGTGATCCATAGAATGGCCGCGCCCCGGGATAACGCGCCGGCAATACCCTTCATTAAATAATGCAAAACATCAGTATAAGCATCTTTCAATGGTTCTTCCAGTAAAATTAATTCCGGATCTCCTAAAAATGCCCGGACCCATCCGGCGCGGCGGAGAAGTGATTTTTTTACATGGGCCGGACGGGCGACAGGCAGACTCTTTAAACCGAAGAATATTCCGAGTTTCTCCGCTTCCCGATATATCTCTTCGACCGGCAGATGGGTGTGATGGCGCCGAGAAAGAGTAATATTCTCATCAATATTTAAATTGCTTATCCATCCCCCTCCCCGGAAGACCCGCCCAATCCTTTGCCGGGCGGCGGCTGCCGCCGCGGGGCTCAGATCACTCCAGTTTTTTTCCAGAAAATTAACCCCTCCCTGATCGGGAACTATCAACCCCTGGGCCGTATCCGCCAATGGAGAAAGCCCGTGCCCTCTATCCACGCTGATCAATGCCAACTCTCCCCGCTTCAGAACCAGATTTACATCTTCCAGTCCAAACTCATAAGGAGGAGGCACAGCCACCGATACCCCGCGAAAAGAGAGAATCTCATCTACCTGGATAATTTTCTTGCCTGATTTCATTCAGATAGCATGACCCTATTCGAAAAACATATTCCATTAAAACAAAGCTAATTAAACCACGAAGGACACGAAGACCACGAAGGATTAAAAAAATGTTATAAATTATGTTTTCCTCAACAATTCTTCGTGAACTTCGTGTTCTTCGTGGTAAAACCGCTTGTCTGATGAGGCTTTAACGTTATTACTCCAGATTAAATATAAGTAAAAACAGAGACCAGTACCGAGGTGACAAATAGCGCGGTAACTGAACGGACAACCGCCCGGGTTGATGCCTGGGGGACTTCCGTGATTGACATTCTTACACTCAATCCTTCAATACAGCAGATAACCCCGGTCAATATCCCCGGGATAATTGTCTTTGCCAGCAGGTTCAATACATCCAGCGGAGAGACAGCCTTGAAGACACTCTTGAAGAAGAAGTATGGCGGACCGGGATTGGCTCCCATCAATACTCCGCTCAGATAACCGCTGATAAAGGAGACCATTATAAAGATAACCGTGAGACAGAATACCGATATAGCTACTCCCAGCACCCGCGGCAGCACCAGGTATGTAAACGGGTCCAACCCGAGCGCGTCCAGTACCCGGACCTCTCCCGAGACATTCATATTACCAAGTTCCGTGGCGATCGCCGTTCCTGACCGGCCTATTACCACAAAATTAACCAGCAGCGGCCCCAGTTCCCGGACAATAACCATTACCAGCACCGGCCCGAGAAGATTGGCCTGCCCGGCCCGGGGGAGCCAGACCTGAGCCTGGACCACCACTGATATTCCAATCAGAAAAGCCAGTAAAGATATAAAACGGACCGCTTCAAATCCGGTAAAGAGCACCTGCCGGGCCAGGACATCTCTGACAGTCCGACGGAAGGTCCCCTTCTTAAAGCAGACCACGAATATCGACCAGGTTACCGCGGCGAGATACCGGAGGAACCTCCATCTCGTAATGGCATACTTACCAATTGCCGCGATCACATTCATCTATTGACAATTAATCCCTTATCCCTTATCTCTTAACCCTGTCTTTTCGGGGCGTAGCGCAGCCTGGTTAGCGCGCCTGCTTTGGGAGCAGGAGGTCCCCGGTTCGAATCCGGGCGCCCCGATTTTTGCTAAAGACCCCGGTTCTGCGTCAGCCATCCCGATAACGGGATGGCGCCGCATCCGGCACCACCTTTGGTGGTGACGGAGAATCCGGGCGCCCCGATTACCGGCAGCTCATGCACAGTCAGACCGGTCCGACAAGTCCGACCGGTCCGACCAGCCGATTACTTCTTCGCCGTCCCTGTCTGCCGCCCCTTGGCATCATAGTAATAGATAGTACCGCCCCTATCCACTTCTTTCCCCGAGACCCGTCCATCATCACCGTAATATGTAGTGGTATTACCCTGCTTGACCACTCTCCCCGATGATCTGCCCTTCGCGTCATAGAGAGATGTCGTGTTCCCCGACTTCTGGGTTCTCCCGATATTCTGTCCTTCCGCCCCGTAGAGATTGGTGGTATTGCCCGACTCCTGGGTTCTTCCCATGGTCTTGCCATCCGCGCCATAGATCTGACTGGTCCCCCCCGACTTCTGGACCCGGCCGGTAACCCGACCGTCGGCGCCGTAGGTCCGGGTGGTGCCGCCCTGTTCCTGGATACGGCCCACTTCCCGGCCATCAGCTCCATAGACCCGGGTATTATCTCCGGTCGTCTGCGACCGTCCCACCGTCTTCCCGTCCTGGGTATAGGTGTAGCTTCCCTGGGTATTCCGCCGGTTCTCCTGACTCGCCGCGCCCACCCCCTGGAGCAGGGCCGGATTGCCTTCCTGGGGACTGTCCTGACTGCTCTGTTCCCCGGCTCGCTGGATCAGGTTTGGATTCGCTCCGCCGGCGGCAACGCCGTAGAGAAGGCTCTCCTGGGTCTGCTGCTGGACCGCCTCCTTATCCCGCGCGGCCATACGCTCATTCTCACTCGGGGGCACGACCGGTCTCAACCCCTGGTCGGGAGCAACCGATTGCCCGGACCCCTGGGGGATCTCCGCGCTGCTATATGGACTCAATATAGCGGGAGCTTCATTATATTCCTGGCCGACTACTATCCCGGCCAAACTTAAGGACAATACTGCTGCGATACATACATACTTATTCATCTCTGCCTCCTTGCATTATTGGGGGTTCTGTCAAAAGTTTCTATATTTAAAGTTTTCAGTTTTTGATTGTCAAAACCTCTTCTCCCCCCTACATCGCCCCCTTTTTTATGACAGGACGATTGCAGTCAGGACGATTATCCCCCTACCTCACCCCCTTTTTATGACAGGACGATTGCAGTCAGGACGATTATCCCCCTACCTCACCCCCTTTTTTGACAAGACGCTTTCCCTCCCTCTCTATTACTGCCACGTCCCCACATCATCTGTTCCCTCTTGACTTCACCTCTGTCTCTCTGCCGTCTT
>CAKZYZ010000213.1 GCA_937885075.1 uncultured bacterium
GGTCAGATTCGACCGGTCGGCTAGTTAGGTAGCTAGCCTATAGCTGTAACGGTTGAACCGGTTTTATTTTTTGTTTTTGATTGTTTTTTTTTTTTTTTTAATGATACGGCGACCACCGAGATCTACACTCTTTCCCTACACGACGCTCTTCCGATCTGCACCACGATCGTAGTGCAGGACTTCAGTCCTGCCTTCGCCGGGCAGAGCTAAAGCTCTGCACTACGAACTTACCTCCAAAATGGCCCCAGTCCTTGGTTCCCCTGATGCTTGTGTTCCTGCAATTTTACTTTTTCATAGAAAAAATAAAAGGAGAAGTGTTGTTGGGAACTTAATGTCTTGTTATATTCTCCGCATGACTAATCAGGATATATATTATATCGACGGTGAATTTGTTGAAGCCTCAAAGGCGGTGATTCCGGTAAATGATCTGGCGCTGCTGCGCGGGTACGGGGTCTTTGATTTTCTCCGGACCTACGGAGGGAAGCCTTTCTGCGTCGAAGAGCATCTCTTCCGGCTGAAGAATTCCGCCCGGCTGATCGGCCTGCCGTTTCCCTGGACGGTTGACGAAGTAATTGAGATTGTCAATCAAACCCTGGCCCTCAACCATCATCTGGAATCAAATATCCGGATCATTGTCACCGGCGGCCCCAGTGATGATTTTATTACTCCGGGCAGTCAGCCCCGTCTCCTGGTATTGGTAGGGGAGCTTCGTCACTATCCCCCGGAATGGTACTCCCGGGGAGTCAAGGTTATTACCGTTATTGGCCGGCGTGCCATCCCGGGGGCCAAGACCATCAATTATCTCTCCGCCCTGGTCTCTCTGGAAGCCGCCCATGGGCAGGGGGCGGTGGAAGCCATCTCTATCGATCGGGATGGAAAGGTCGGAGAAGGGCAGACCTCCACCGTATTTGCCTTTATCGGCGATCGTATGGTGACGAATGAAGATGGCATTCTCCCGGGAGTTACCCGGGAACTCATCCTGAGCTTAACCGAACCGGAGTTCGCCCGGGAGATCCGGGAGATCACTATCAGTGAACTCCTCCAGGCGGAGGAGATATTCATGACCGCGTCCAACAAAGAGGTCTTCCCGGTGGTGAGAGTGGACGATACCGTCATCTCGGACGGCAAACCGGGCCCCCGAACCCGGAGGGTCATGGAGCTATTCCGCGATTACACCGCCCGCTTTGCTCTGGGTGGCATTAATTGAAACCACGAAGGACACGAAGTTCACGAAGGGGAATATAAAACAACAGAATATTATCTTCTGCTTCTTCGTACCCCTCAAGGGGGTATTGAAAAGAATGAACTTCGTGTCCTTCGTGGTTAAATAATCGCACTGCAGGAGTTAAGATTTAACTTAAGTGGATAATAACCCAACCGGAATCGGGGTCGTTGCCTGAAGTATCCAGCCCGGCCATGAGCTTCCATTCATGTTTGGCGGTTATGCCGATAAAAGAAGGGAGGGCGTTATCCGGCAGGGTGACGGTGGTCTCCCAGTCGTATTCCTCGTTTGCCTTGAGTGTCTGCGGACCGGTAACTTCAATCTTCTGATCGTGGACGGTAGTGGTATTTTCGATATCTTCCCGGACTGTCTCCATCTTCTCATCGATCATTCTGGCGATCTCCACATCCTTGATTATGACAGTCTCCATGGAGGCGACTTTCAGATAAACCTCTTTGATCTCGACATCGGCATCCTCTATCGCCGCGTGGATTTTGACCTGGAATGGTCCGCCCAGGGCCGGTTCAATCGGTTCGATGGTAACTTCCGCGCCGCCACCGGTAACAAAGTTCTTCATCTTGCTAAAGAATCCCATATTTTACCTCCTTTAATTTTTCTGCGAAAAATTAAATATTTAGATTACTAAATTATTAGAATATACTGTAATATTTTCTGATTACAATAATATTCATCCGACATATTTCTCCTCGGGATCTGGACAAACAGAGTTTCCGCGGTCAGCGCCCGCGGCTACAGGGGTAGTTTGTTGCCGGTGTCAGGTTGTATCCGCGGTCGCTGACCGCGGACGTGAGGGCCGTTTCTCCCAAATTTGCAAATTCGTGAAATTCGCGAAATTCGTAGTTCAATAAATGCCGAGGCGAAGAGCCAATTAGTGTAAATTCGTGTAATCCGTGGACAAAAAGGGGCCGAGGTAGGGGGAAACAAACATATAAATTAGTGGATCACAATAGAAATACTATGAAAATTACAAAGATATTATTGGCAGTTATATTGGCATCGCTGGCTGGCTGCGGGGGAAGTAATCTTCAGTCGGTTGGCGGTGACAGCCTGCGGGTGGGGGTCTCCCCTAATTATCCTCCGATTATATTCAAAGAAGATGGCCGGATAACCGGATTGGAAGCTGATATGGCCCGGGCGGTAGGCCGGGAACTGGATAAGCCGGTTGAATTCATCGAGCTTGATTGGGAGGAACTGATCCCGGCGCTGATCGCCGGGCGGGTGGATGTAATCATGTCCGGGATGTCGGTTACCAATGAGCGGTTCCGGGAGATCCGTTTCCTTCCCCATTATATGCGTATCGGGCAGATGGCTCTGATCCGCGAGAGCGATCTCGGGTATTTTGCCAATCCCACGGCGCTCTACCGTACCACCGCCCGGGTGGGTTTTGAGTCAGGAACTACGGGAGAGAATTTCGTCAGGGAGAAGATGACACGGGCGGAGCCGGTGGCTCTGGGTAATCCGGAACAGGGATACGGGGCTCTTCTCTCCGGCAAAATTGACGTCTTTATTCACGATGGACCGACTATCTGGCGGGTGGCCTCGGAGAAGATGGATCAGGGTCTGATGGGACTCTACCGCCCGCTGACGGAGGAGTATCTGGCCTGGGCGATCCGGCGGGGGGATAATTCTCTCTACCAATCCCTCTCGTCTGTTCTGGAGAAGTGGAAGGAGAGCGGTTATCTTCAGATGCTGATAGATAAATGGATCAGAGTGAGGATTGAAGTGGAGAGATAAAGTCCCAAATTTCAAGTTGAGCATAGCGAAATCCCGTCAGAAACGGGGCACCAAATCCCAAAACCTCTCCAGGTTGATTTTTATCGAGATAAATCACAACGCCCGAAGCGAATATAGCATTGGCACCCACTCTCCGGCTGGTTTCATTATAATTCTGGAAGATCCGAGCTGTTCTTCAAGATGTGACTTCATTCTGATAGGTTTATGGGTCCAGATATTAGGTTTTTACCATTTGTGGGGGATTCTGGGTGCTGAATATAAGGAAAATATAACCTCTACTGCACAAAAGGGCCGGATAAGACACATATCCCACGAAACCGGGGTAATACCCCACTTTCACCCGGTTGTTTAGGCACTGGTCTCTTCTGAATGAACCCGGAATCAATAATTTCCTTTCCAGTAAGTTCCTTGAAGACAAAGGCGTCCTGAACCATCTCACAACGCCTATGCTCAGCCTTATTCTCATCATAGATTCCAACTATTTCTTGGACAATAGGATGAATCGTAGCATTGATGATTAAATGAGAAACATATCCGAGCAGCCATGAAGCTTTGGCCCGATCTAACTTCGGACCGGATATAAGGTTTCGGTTTAATTCTTCGACACCTGCTTCTGCTATGCCGTTAGTTTTAAAATAATGCATATAGTCCGCGCAGGATAGACTTGAACTATCATTAGCTATTGCCAGGTAGGGAATATCAGGGCTAACCGCCCCGACATATAGATTAGGCCTACGCCCCTGAACAAGGCGTTTGATCTTCTTTGGAGCAACCTTGAGAGCTTCCTGGCATATCATGAAATGAGTAAATGCACCAGCCATGACATTTTCCTCCATGAATGATTTTACATTGTTAACCAAACCGGGAATCTTCAAGCCGGTGGGCCGGATTATGATGGCTCAGGGTCATACCTTGGCGGGCTGTTGCTCAAAGGCCATATTCTACACTAACAAACAAAGAATCAGGGAATTCCTGAATGCAACTTTATAAAAAGCTAGAAATCTTCTGGAAGCCGAAAAATCGATCTAGGGAAAAACCGGAGTCACACCCGAATTAATAAGTTTAGAGCCGGGTAATAATTATTATAATTCTTCTGTCCAACTATCTGTCTTTCTTTAATCCTTCCTGAATTATCTTGTGAACCTGGCTAACCTACTTCCCACTTAGTCAAACTTAGTATTTGGGGTGTGACCCTGATTTTTTCTCTCTATTTTCTTTAAGGTCACAGAACGTGACCTTATTTCCCTTCTCCCCTTCCGGCCCCGGTGCATGGTAACCTTATTCCGCCATAGACTCTTAACCGCGGGGTCCTTCTCAGAGGCGTCCTCCACAACATCGAGCAGCGGCTCTTCTTTATTCTTCTTCGAATCGGTAATCAGAGAAGAAACCCCGGCTACCGTGTTACCGGTATGTCGCTTGAAGTTCCGTAATAAACCCGGGTAACTCCCCTGATCGCCCAGAGGCCCGCGGATGACCGGAAGATGCCGATATCGTCGGTCCCGTCGCCGGAATATTCCCCGGGGATGGGCCGGTCGGTCCCGCCGCCGAAGTAGGCCCGGGTAACATCAACCAGGGCCCATAAGCCCGAACCGGGCCGGTAGATCCCGGGGCGCCAGGCGCCGGTCCCGCTAAAGTCGCCGGGGACCGGGGTGTCGGTGGAACCGCCGAAATAGATCCTGGTTACTCCCCGGATCGCCCAGAGACCGGAGCCGGGCCGGAAGAGCCCGATATCAAGCGCGGCGTTTCCGCTGTAGTAGCCCGGCGCGGGCTGGTCGCCGGAAGCCCCGAAGTAGACCCGGGTAATACCGCGGACCGCCCAGAGACCAGAGTCGGGCCGGAAGAGTCCGAAGTCTTCGGTTCCGTCCCCGTTGTAGTCGCCGGGTCTGGGAAGGTCATAGACATTGCCGAAATATGCCCGGGTCGCGCCCCGGACCGCCCAGAGGCCGGAAGAACCCCGGAAGATTCCGATATCGAGATCGGAAGAGCACACGTCTGAACTCCAGTCACACTGATATATCTCGTATGCCGTCTTCTGCTTGAAAAAAAAAAACTCCATCCACCCCCCCCCCCTCCCCCCCCTCACCCCCCCCCTCCCCCCCCTCTCACGCCCCCC
>CAKZYZ010000214.1 GCA_937885075.1 uncultured bacterium
GAAAAATACCGGCTAAAATCAAGAAGATCATTATTAGGCCCGGGTTCCCTGAGTTGATTACAAAACTTTTTCGAAAACGTATTCTTGTCCTTGCAAACTGAAATCCAACCGTTTATTGTTGTCATAGTATAATCGATCTTAGAATGCCGATTTTGCCCCGGAAATGGTGTTTTAAGGCCGCTTTCTCCCCGGATTAAACTCGATCGAGTCCGAGGATGCGCCGGGATTGGGGATCGATGGTTGTCGGCTTTTTTATTTTTGGTTTATTAGTCTTTATTTTTAATACAACAGACTTAACTCTGAATTCGTCTCTTTTTCAGCATTGTATAATATGGGCATATCATCCCAGGTTCGCTTGTCTAGTTCGCGGCCGGTCCTTTTTTTGTTCATACCTCCCCATTGCTTGAAGAAAAAGGGGATATTTCCGTGTTGGCATTGATTCCGGATGTCTAGCGCCAATTCTTCGTCCATCGGGCGGGCGCCCGGGCCGCTTTCTCCTCCGACGATTACCTAATCAAGTTCGGTTAAATTCTATCTAACTCCAGGGATCAAATTTACATGTGTTGCTTCG
Organism: uncultured bacterium; assembly: GCA_937885075.1. Taxonomy (GTDB): domain Bacteria; phylum Auribacterota; class Erginobacteria; order Erginobacterales; family Erginobacteraceae; genus CAKZYZ01. Next base: position 572 of record CAKZYZ010000214.1, read on the forward strand.
GAGTGAAACATTATTCCCGCAGCATTGCCTTGTTCTGTATAACAGTCTACTAACTCCGCAAAAATCATATTATGCGGAGTTAGTATATCGCTTTTTACTATTTAAAATTCCGTGCCCGATTTCCAAAATTCCCACGGTACATTCTAATCCCAGATAATTTCCGGTTTGCATATTGACAAGCTTCAGCTTCTATCCTATGTTAATTTCAGACTCATTCACCATGTGTGAAAGGAGCACTCGGCTACGCCTAAAACGCGTGGCCTGCTTTTTTCCACGAAAGCCTCACCCATTGTAAATCCCCTAAATTTTTAACCTGTAAAACAATCGGCTAATGGCATTTTTTACCAATATATGCCGTTAGCCGATTGTTTTCTGGTTTGAATAAATTCCGGGGGCACCTTACTTAATTAATATTTTTCCCTTGTTACACTACCGATTTATGCATTGTGTCCCCGGGATTCACCGGCTACTTTTTTCCGGTAGATGAAAAATATAACTCCAATAAGGGGCTAAAAATGTTCTTAAACCTCCATTTCCTGATCAAAATCGGCACCCTAAGACCGAAAAACAAGGGTTGATTATATGTAAGTATCTCGGGGATAACCTATTACCGTGGCGAATCCACAGTCATTCCCCCACCTCTTTCACCCAGTCGAGTAGCTTTTGTCTCAACTCGTCCTTGGAAGGAAGGTAAAGTTTATATTCGGCAGCATAGATATTGCTGTCTTTGGGCAGGGTCAGCTCGACTAGAGCATCATTCTTTCTATGGCACAGCACGATGCCTATGGTTGGTGCCTCCCCTTCGACTTTGACATAGCGGTCGAAGTAATTCACGTACATTTGCATCTGGCCAAGATCCTGGTGATCCAGTTTCTCGATCTTGAGGTCGATCAGAACGTAACAGCGCAGGAGTCGGTTGTAGAAAACGAGATCTATGTAAAAATGGTCGTTATCAAAAGTAAAGCGCTTCTGGCGCGCCTCAAACAGAAACCCTTTGCCGAGTTCCAAAAGAAAACTTTCCAGCTTGTCGATGATAGCGCTCTCTAACTCGGACTCGGAGTAACGGGTTTTTTCATCTATCCCCAGGAATTCCAGCACCAGAGGATTCTTCACGATGTCGGCGGCAGTCTCAACTATCAAGCCCTGTTCGGCCAGTTTGCGTATCTCACCTTTATCACGGCTCAGAGCGAGACGTTCGTAGAGGGAACTTGAAATCTGTCGTTGCAGCTCCCGTACCCCCCAACTATTGGCCGCCGATTCAATCTCATAGAACCGGCGTTCCTCACTGTTGTTCAGGGTCAGCAGCTCAACATAATGAGACCAACTTAAAGAGAATTGAGAAGCCAGTTTCACTAACAGTTTGTCGGCTTTACCTGAGTCCGGTAGCTGCTTGGCAAAAAGAGATAAAGATTCAACATACAGTGTCTGTTGAATCTTTCCGTCAGTGTTCTGCTGAGATATGACAGACAGCGCCTGTTGAATCTCGGGTTGAGGTCTGTATCTCTGATAGAATTGGCGAAATTTGCGCAGATTCGTCGGTGATATTCCGCGGATTTCCCGGGCGGCTAGCTCTTTGGACAGTTGAGTGATCAGCTGTCTACCATAGATCTGCGACCGATCGGCGCCGCCACCTTCAAACTCCACTATATACCAGCCGTAAAGCCAGTTACGGACCACCAACGAGGTATCCACGGAACGGGCAGCCATCATCTTGAGCCGTTCATTAGTATCCAGACAGAGATCGACAAGTTCCCGAAAGTTAAAATTACTCATATCCCAGCTCCTCAAGAAATCCCTTCAACTTGGCCGCAGCCGTCACCCGCCGCTTCTCGATCTCTTCGGCAGTGACAGCGTACTTATTATAGAGGTTCTCCAGTACGACCAGACAGGCCCGCTGATCGGCGCGGAGGTATGATTCATAGGTCTGAACCAGCAGTGTATGGAGCCGGTCGATTATAACTCTTTTGGCCTCATCCCGACTGATCTTCTCCCGAGCCGCGGTGACCAACTCGTCCTGCTTCTTCTCGGTCGCGCGGATCTCTGATTTTAATTTTTTGGCCTCGTCCTCAAGGTCCTTGTGGCGGCCGAGTTGATCTTCAAGTTCTCTTGCTTGTTTTAACGATTCTTCCCCGGTCTTCATCCGCTCCCGGATGGTCCCGATACGTTCAGAGGAAAATTCGACTGCTTCCGCTAAACCAAGGATGATCTTCCCTCCGCTGAAGTCGGTCTCCTTCTGTGTCATCCCCCTCGTAATATCCCCTTTCTTCGTCCCCTCCGGCAGCACTTCGGCTATCTTCATCTCGGCAAAGAGATCGGTTGCCGATGCTTTTAATTCCTTGAGGGCGGTTTTCCAAGAGGCATTAAGTACCTTCAATTTATCCTTGATGACCTTTACTTCTTCCCCGGGCAACACGCCGGTATCGTCTTCGTCCTCATAGCCTTCTTCATCCGCCACGCTAAAAAGCCCGGCCAGTTCGGCTAGACGAAGTCGCTTCTTTTCCATATCAGCCAGGATATCCGGGAACTGGCTCTCAAGGATATCGGCGTCAGGTATCAGCTCCGGCCCCCAACCGCTGGCAGCAATTGATTTGAGATCGGCTTTAAGTTCATCCACATAACGGGCAAAAGCTCCCCGGATCTGATGCCCGGTAAGAAGGTCATTCCCGGCAAAGGCAGCCTCAATCCCGGCCATAAGTTCCCGACGAAGTGCATAAACATTGCCGGTTTCGCCATCTCCGGGAGCCAGCTTCTCAATCAAGGGCAGGTTCTTCTCCCACCATGATTCCAGTATCCCGAGAAATCTCTCATGCGTCGCGGCAATACTTTTATCGTTGTTCACTATATCGGCCAAAGCACGTCTATCAGTGACTTCGGATACGAAATCCACATAAACCTCATCACTGGATCGGGGTTTGAAGCAGCGTTCACGTAATCCCGGATAGTTCGTCCAGTAGCGCTCAAGGCTATTAACCTCTACGACCGGGATACCACCGTGGAGATGAGCCCGTACATCGTGAGGTTCCGGGGGAGGGGCGTTATCTACATACCGCCTGATGTTGCAGTTGTAATCCTCCGCTTCAATCTCGCTTAGCGGAACCCGGCGGGCATATTTAGATGAGATTTCACCATCCGGACTCAATCCATCCGTTAATCTGCGATAAGCATGAACAATCCGGGAAATATCCTCGGCCCGGAGGAAGTTCTGAGCTTTGCCTTCGCGGTAGTCCCGGTCGGCATTGATAAAGACAACATGCTCACGCTCGGCAGCGCCCTTCTTGTTTATCACCAGCACGCAGGCCGGAATACCGGTCCCATAAAAAAGGCCGGCTGGTAGCCCTATGATGGCCTCAAGCCATCCCCTTTCTATAAAGTGGCGCCGGACATCCCGTTCATCGCCGCCGCGAAATAGGACTCCGTGGGGCATGACCGTCGCCATCTTGCCGTCGGCCTTGAGGACCGCCACCATATGCTGCACGAACATCAGGTCGGCCTTCTTTCCTTTTTCCGGAAGCCAGATAACGAAACGTCCGGGATATTCGAGCCCATTCTTGATATAGTTCTGGCTGAAGGGAGGATTGGCGAGAACCCGATCATATCGTTTAAGCTCACCATTATCGGCCTTATGCTGCGGGTGACGGAGTGTATCTCCCTGGCGAATATCCGCGTGAGAGATGCCGTGGAGGAGCATGTTCATCTTGCAGATCGACCAGGTAGTACCGATGCTCTCCTGACCGAAGAGTGAGAGATCGCGGGGATCGCCCCCGCATTCCTGGATATAATCCCGGGTCTGAATGAGCATCCCACCAGAACCGCAGGTCGGGTCATAAACGCTCATGTGTGCCCGGGGTTCGACAATCTCGACCAGGGTGCGCACCACATCGGCGGGTGTATAAAACTCACCGGCCTTCTTCCCGGCTGAATCGGCAAAATATTTAATCAGGTATTCGTAAGCCGCGCCGAGGAGATCGGGAAACTCGAAGTTTTCATCCCGGAGCGGAATCTTCTCAAAATTCTGGATAAAGTTGGAGAGGGTATCGTCGTCGAGGGTCCGCTGACCAATCTTCTTATTAAAGTTGATCCCCTTGAGCACATCCTGGAGAGCGTCCACATTAGCGTCCTCCAGGGCTTCAAGGGCCTTATTGAGAGCGGTCCCGACATTGGTCTTGAGATGCCTGATCTTCGACCAGTGCGCCTCCTCCGGGACAAAGAAAGTATATTTATCCGGATTAGAGAGTTGCCCATCAATGGCTTTCTCCTCCATGCCCCGTGTCTTCAGTTCCTTGGAAAGTTGTTCCCGTTCCTGATCAAAAAGATCGGAGAGCCTCTTCAAAAAGAGCATCCCGAAGATATACTCCTTATACTCCGAAGCATCCATATTCCCGCGCAAGTCATCGCAGGCACGGAATAAAAGACTGGAGAGTTGGCTAAGTGTAAGTTTAGTCAAATTAGATATCCTCTGTTTTTTATCCTATTTAATAACTCCAAAAGTTTCAATAAAATATGCCCTAACTTGTTAGACTTCCTATATGAAAGTCCTGTCAATCCAAACACGTAGATCAGGCCACCAGATATCGGAGACATCGCTGTCTTGGGGTAGCCCTCATCCATAGTCTTCACGAAGCCTCCTGTCGGCAGGAGCTTCTGTGACCGGACCCCAGTAAGGTGCAACGCATACAGTTGGAGGCACTATTGGATTCTCAAATAGAGAATCCACATTTCCATCGATCAGTTCGCTCTTAATACGCACCCAAGCATGCTCCCACCGGAAAATCTCCCTTCCAGCATTATAATAGATCGCCTTTCCGATAACAGCTCGAGCAGGACATTGAAGATACACAAGCGCTCGGCAAAGAAGATCGGCAAACTGCAAACACATCTCTGCGCGGCCAAACAGGTTCTCATCCACCAAAGCGGCAACAGTATCTAATAGCTTTGCCCGCAACTCTCTCGTTAGTAGAGTTGATTGATCAATGAGTTTAGCCGATGGTTGAGGTCGCCTCCCCTCATTCTTCTGGGCTCTGATCCGGAAAGCAAACTCCCGGATCGAGGCAGGTGCTATCCTCAAAAAATCGTCAGCTGAGATATTTTCTGCAGGCGATATCTCTCTCATATAAGGTCAACTGTGGTGATCACCGATCTGGGATCTGGTTTTAAACCATTTTTTATGCTCAGGAGCCTGCCTGGAAAGTCATGACAGTTGCTACTAATTCTAGTTATTAGCACACGGAGATTCTAAAAGAGTTGGCTATTTCTTATGCATTTTTAGATATTCCGGGGATTGCCTTAGGTATTTTTCTATTTCGGATATAGTCACGGAATTAATGCCATCATTAAACAATATTGAACCCCAGACTGATACAGCTATTGAATCAATGGGATGTTCTTTTGGGCGGAGCAGTTCTTTTCTATATATTTTCCTTAAAGTCTTAAGCACCTTTTTATTCCTAACTAATTCTTTCAACTGAGAAGGATATAGTACACCATATTGTATAAACCAATAATAAGCATTTTCGGAGTTATTTTTAATATCTTCTTCGGTTAGGTCAGGAATCATATGCAACTCCCGACGCACATCTTCCTTAGTTATTAACAACTCTTCTGGCTTCTTATCTTCAGCTCTAGCTTCAGAATATTTTTCGATCTTCTCCTGAAGCATAATATTATAATATCTGTCTCGTTTTAATATCCCCTCCCGCCACAGAGGTCCCACAATGAATGAAATAGGGATTGCTATAATAAAAGATAATACTAAGCGTATATGTATAGGCGGGATGCATAAGATTCCGCCGGGCTCGAATAGTTTAGTACAATAAAAGATTTGATATATAATAAATGTTATTAAAGTAAAAAATATTAAAGGTGGTAGCAAAAGATACGATGCAATAGGAGTGTCAAGCTGGCCTCTAATAGATTCAATTTTATCCAAACGAACTGTATTCATGTTTATAATATTGAAAACATGAGAGATAAAAAAACTCCACACTAGAAATAATATTAAATCAAAGATATTTTTTATCCCCCCGGAAGACAAGCCCTTGTGGTAAATAAGTTCCATTACAAAAAAGCCGGGAAGGAATGAAGCTATAATCCATCCTGCATATTCTTTTAAGGTTTCTAAATCATCTCTCGTAAACATTATTTTTGCTCCTCTATCATCAAACGTATGTACAGTTTTTAAGTCTAGTTTTTGACATCACTGGTCAAGATTGATCCTCTTGTTATTGTAGACCCTTATGATTATCCATCGTGATTATTACTGAGTCTCCAGAGACCTCAATTGAATGCTCCTTCTGTATATACGCATACATCTGAAGCGTGGTGCGCATATTAGCTTTTAAATGAGCCCACATTATTTTTATATTTTCCTCTATGGAATGGGTATGATTAACCTGTGGAAGATCCTCAGTCCAAGTCGAAAGAATTTCCTTGTCTGTCAAATCGGTGAGTGAATTAAACCATTTCAGGAGTTGCTCGCATTTGTCTTCAGTGCAATAGTGGCTTTTGTACTCATCTACGAGTATTTTTCCCAAAGCCTCCTTTATGGGGACAAAATTAGAATCGTCTAGCAAAACACCAATGGGCGGATTGAACCCGAACTTCCGGTAGATACACACCGGAAACATAGCCTGAGGATGATAGGCTATGGCAAGGTCAAGAAGGCAGCGCTGCGTACTAGCAAGAGTCTCAAGCCAGTAAAGGAAGACTTCGGGACTAAAACCCGGGAGATTGCCCGCGCGGATGGTGGTAATAGATTCTTTTATCAATGGCTTGTGTGAGTAGGAACAAAGAGCCCTATATGTTTTAAGTAGGCCGTCTTTTGAGCTCGCGCCGGAAGGCAGGGAAATCTCTGCATAAATATCTGATATCATATTTGAGAAAGGAGCTGAGTTCTGTTTTCCAGTAAGCCATTCATAGAACTCCTCATAACTATCCGATTGAGAAAGACGATTTTGCCACCAATAATGGAATGTAAACATTTCAAGGGCAACGCGGAGGTTCGAGAAAGAACTATGATAGAGAGTATTGAGGCCGCATACTGTGGCCTCGCGAAGGGCCGATATAGCTTCAAAAAAAAGATAGCTCATATTGAAGAAAGGCCCCCGTTGAGGGAGTGTAGCGCTCTGTAAATCCTGGAACTCTAGGATAGCTTGAGTAGTCCAAATAGAGTTCTTGAGCTTATCGGGGGCAGGGAATTGGGAGGACTCAAGGTATTTAAGGGTTTCCTTCCCATGAGCACACAGTTCCTTTAAGTCAATCGCCCATACGTTTATCAGTGTTTGATCTTCTCCCGCCTCGTAGAAAAAAGTGGACTGAGTTTGGATTAACATATCTAGGTCTGCCATCAGAGAATTTTAAGTCCTGGCATGGTCATCCTTGGCTGCGGGGGGAGTAAGCAATGAAATAATGCCAGGCTTACCAAGCAATCATACAAGTCAGCATTTCATAATCTGAAAAATGAGTTCCCTCTTTGGTGTCTGGAGCAAGATGGAAAAGTTTTTCATGAAGGTGAAATCAATTGATTGAAGTTATTACTCTTCAATTATGTCCTCAAGAAGGATGTAGCGACCTTCTGTTTTTCCTGTCACAATAACAACGGAATCCCAC
>CAKZYZ010000215.1 GCA_937885075.1 uncultured bacterium
TTCATCGTTGACTTATTGTGTTGTGGAGTATTGGGTCTTGTTTTATTTTTTTTTTTGTTATTTTTTTTTTGTTTTTTTTTTTCAAGCAGAAGACGGCATACGAGATATATCAGTGTGACTGGAGTTCAGACGTGTGCTCTTCCGATCTCAGTAACCGGTGATCAGTAACCGGTAATCAGTAACCGGTGATCAGTAATCAGTTAGCCAGCCAGGCGCCCTGATTACTGATCACTGTTTACCGATTACTTTTCATCTCAACGATCCCACCCTATTTCCCCATCCTCCGCTTATGCCAGAAGAGCAATACCGGACTGGCGATGTAGATGGAGGAGTAGGTTCCTACCACCACACCTACCATCAGGGCGTAGGCGAAGTCATTGATCACGGCGCCTCCAAAGATAAAGAGGAAGATCACCACAATCAGTGTGGTTATCGAGGTTAAGAGCGTCCGGTTCAAGACCTGATTGATACTGGTATTGATGATGGTCTCATCCGATTCTCCCCGCATGGATTTCATATTCTCCCGGATCCGGACAAAGACCACGATCGTATCATTGAGAGAATATCCAACGATGGTAAGGAGCGCCGCGATAATCGGGATGCTGAATTCCCGGATCGGCAGCAGGAGAAATCCGGTCAGGAATCCAATCGTAATGATCACATCATGGACCAATGCCAGGACCGCGCCCAGAGCGAACTTAAACTCGTTGAACCGGAACCAGATATAGGCCATGATCGCCAGGACCGCTATGATAATCGCGCCCAGAGCCTGGGTCTGCAGCTTCTTTCCTACTTTCGGTCCTACCATCTCGGTCCGCTGTTCATAGGTATCCAGATCGATCTTTGACGAGAGCGCCGCCTTGATCGCGTCATCGATATCCCGGGATGAGTTCCCCCCGGCCCGGATAATAATGCCTTTTCCTCCCCCATAATACTGGACGGAGACCCCTTCCAGGCCGATACCAACCAGAATCTCCCGGATCTTCTCCGCCGGAACCTCTTCGACAAACTGGCGCTGGATCAGAACCCCGCCGCTGAAGTCAATCCCCAGATTCTTCTCGCCATTGATGACAAACGAGACAATACTCGCGAGGACCAGAACCCCGGAGATCACATAGGCGGTCCACCGCTTCCCGATAAAATTAAAGCTCGGGCGCTTGAAGATCTGGAACATCTTGAGACCGGTAAACTTCGGACTGAGACAGAAAAGATCGAAGATAACCCGGGTAACCACCAGGGCGGTGAACATACTGGTACAGATACCGATCGTCAGGGTCAGGGCAAAACCTTTAATCGGACCCGAGGTGGGAAGGTAGTTGAACCCCAGGGGATTGAGGAGGACCAGGGCCGCGATCACGGTGGTGAGGTTGGCGTCGATGATCGTTAAAAACGCCTTGGCGTATCCTTCCGAGATGGCCCGTCTTATATTCTTCCCGGTCGCCAGTTCTTCCCGGATCCGCTCAAATATGAGGACATTCGCGTCCACCGCCATCCCGATGGTCAGGATAATCCCCGCGATGCCGGGAAGGGTCAAGGTCGCTTTAAATCCCCCGAAGAGATAGGGAAGAATGCAGAGAACTCCGATGATAAAGCCGATATTCAGGCAGAGGGCGAAATCTGCCACCAATCCCGCCCAGAGATAGTAGATACCCATGAAGATAATGACCACTATCAGGCCGGCCACCGCCGCCCTGATCCCCTGCCGGATGGAATCTTCACCGAGCGACGGACCGACCGAACGCTGCTCCTTGACCATCAGCGGAGCCGGATAGGCGCCGGCCGAGAGCTGGCTGGAGAGGAGCTTGGCGGAATCAAAATCAAAGTTCCCTTCAATATAGGCCTCGCCGCGGGGGATATGGCTCCGGAGCATCGGAGCCGAGAGGATCTCTCCATCCAGGACTATCGCCAGGCGACGCCCCGGAGGATTGTCCGTGGCGTTATACTGCTTGGTAATGTTAGAGAAGATCCGGGTCCCTTTCTTATCGAATTTAATGTGAACAATCGGCTCACCGGTCCCGCCTTTGGTTCCGAAGTAGGCGGTGACCAGCATCTCGCCGGTCAGGTCGCTCTTGGCCACCAGGAGGAGAGTCTCCTCCTTCTCCTCGCCATCGGAGTTCGTGGTCTTGTAGGTCTTGAGCAGAAATCCCGGAGGCGCCTCTTTATTCTTAATGGCTTCCGCCAGACGAGCTTTATCGTCATCGACCAGCTTGAATTCCAGGAAGGCCTGGCCCTGAATAAGGTCTAACGTCTGCTCCGGGTCTCTCACCCCCGGGAGCTGGATCAACAGTTCGTTTTTCCCCTGCTTCTGGATCTCCGGCTCGGAGACACCGAACTTATCCACCCGTTTGCGGAGAATCTCCAGGGACCCGAGGTTGGCGGCCTGAAGCTCTCGATCGAAGTTATCATAGACCTGCTCGTTGGTCTTTATGCTGCCCTCTTCCAGTCCATACTTATTCTCATAATGTCCGCTATAGTACGGGACCAGATCGAAATTCTGCTCCGCCACCACCGCTTTCAATACCTCCATGGGCTCCTGAAAAGATCCGGAGGACTGGTCCTTGGCGGCTGTCATCAGGGCGTTGAATTTCTCGTCAACATTATCCGCGCCCTTCTTCAGCAGTTCCAGTTCATCCACGGCCAGGATGACATGCATCCCCCCCTGAAGGTCTAATCCCAGGTTTAAGCTCCCCTTGGTCTTCTTCCCGATATAGCGGATCGCTTCCCGGTTATTCTCCTGATCCGGAAAATACCTGGTCAGATCGATCCCCAGTTCATCGACTTTCATCTTCAGGAGTTCGACACCGGAGATCGGGACTTTGCGGTCCTTAATATCATACTCGCTGCCCATAGCCTCCAGCAATTGACCGAAAGCTTCATCCTGATTAACCGCTTCCTTCTTTATATAATCCCGGACATTACTTTCAGTCAGGGGGAAGGAAGCCAGAGCCAGCAGCGCGATAACCCCCAGAATCATCAATATTTTCCATCTTAGACCTTTCGACATTAATTTTTACTCCGTAAAAATTATTCTGTTTTCCCTTCATTATGGGAAAACAAAATAAAAAGTTAAATTACATAAAAACCTGAGTAAGGCTTCAGTAATCTCCGTTGCCCCCGTGCTCGTAGCGGCAACCTTTCTCCGCCCCGAAAGGTAGTATTTTTCGGGGAGGTCGCCACTAATGGCCCCCCGGATCGGCGGGGCCGCCACAAGTGGACGGGATTCACTGGAAGCTTACAATATTATTCAGATCCTATTCTCCGGACTTCTTTTCGACCCGGGTGATATTCGACCGGGTTATCTCCAGTTTAACGTTATCGGACGCCTTGAGGATGATTGTCTGCTCTTTCACGTTGCTGATTACTCCGTGGATGCCGCCTGAGGTTACCACTTTATCCCCTTTCTGGAGTTCGGACATCAACTCCTTCTGGGCCTTCTGCCGCTTCTGCTGGGGCCGGATCAAGAGAAAATAGAAGACACCAAACATCAGGATCAAGGGAATCAGCATCCCTCCCAGTCCGCCCTTTCCTTCTCCCCCCTGCTGACATCCCATTCCGCCTCCGCCTTCACCGCCGCCGCCTGCTAACGCAATTGTACTATACTGCATGATCTATCCTCCTATTTATATTTTTTAGATGAACCAGGGCTTACGCCCTTAGCTACTGACTACCGCCCCTTCGGGGCTTTCGTTGAAAGTTGAGCGTTGAACGTTGAACGTTGAACGTTCGGCTTTTAGTTGTTCAAAGTTCCTCTTTCTATTCCTTGTTTCCTGCTTCGACGCTTTTTCCAAACCGATCCAAAAACTCCTTCTGAAACCTCTCGTACACTCCTTCCCTTATCGCCACCCGGGCCTTCCTCATAAAATCCTGATAGAAATAAAGATTATGCAGCGTCCCCAGACGATTTCCCAGTATCTCCCCGGTATTGAAGAGATGCCTGATATAAGCCCGGGAATAATTCCGGCAGGCATAGCAGCCGCACTCTTCATCGATCGGCCGGTGATCGTCTTTATATTTCGCGTTCCGGACCACCAATTTACCATAAGGCGTAAAAACCGTCCCGTTTCTACCATAACGGGTCGGGACAGTACAGTCAAACATATCGGCGCCGTAAGCGATCTGAGTTATCAGATCCTCCGGCGTCCCTGTCCCCATTATATACCGCGGTTTATCGGCAGGCATTATCCCGACGGTGTATTCCGCCAGTTCAAACATCAACTCCTTCGGCTCGCCGACACTCAACCCGCCCAGCCCGTATCCGGCAAACCCGATCTCTTCCAGCCCCTCGATACTCTTCTTCCGGAGGTCTTTAAAGACACTCCCCTGGACAATCCCGAAGAGAATCTGACTGCCGTCAGTATGTGCCTTTCTAGATCGAAGCGCCCATTGTAGGGTCAGCTCCAGGGATTTGCAAGTATAATCATAGTCAACCGGATAGCCGGGACATTCATCAAAGACCATGATGACATCCGCCCCCAGAGCCTGCTGGATCCGGATCGACTTCTCGGGCGTAAGCGTGTGGAGTGAACCTTCGATATGATCCCGGAAGGTTACTCCTTCCGGTGTGATCTCGCGGAGATCGGCCAGACTGAAGACCTGGTATCCCCCGCTGTCGGTCAGGATAGGCCTATCCCAGTGCATGAACTTATGGAGCCCCCCCGCCTTCTTGATAATCTCGATCCCCGGGCGGAGGCCCAGGTGATAGGTATTTCCCAGGATCATCTGTGCCCCCAGCTCTTTCAGCTCTTCCGGAGTAGTAGACTTCACCGTAGCCTGGGTCCCCACCGGCATGAAACAGGGAGTATCGACCTCCCCGTGAGCCAGCACCAGTTTCCCCAGCCGGGCGGCGGTAATCTTATCTTTCTTTAAAACTGTAAATTCCATTTGTATTTAGATGTATTCGTATATCAAAACAATAACACTCGTAGCGGCGACCTTCAGGTCGCCACCCCGGTAGCCCCGCCTATCTCGGACGATCCGGTACGAGGCACAGCCTCAGGTGTCCCATCCTTATAATTCTTCGATATAGCCGGGTATACTTGCAATAATAGAGGCTATCTGTCAACGGGTGAAATATTTAGTCAACCAACGTTGTAGCCGCGGTCGCTGACCGCGGAAGCCATCTGTCAATGGGGAAAATATTGGGAGGGGCAAAAGTCAGCCAAAGTTGACTATAAATTTATATCACTGAATCATAAATCCGCCGGACTCTTGACCGCCAGTCCGGGACGATTCAGGACATGGGTATAGATCATGGTCGTGCTCACGTCGCTTTGTTCAGATCGGAGAGCAC
>CAKZYZ010000216.1 GCA_937885075.1 uncultured bacterium
ATCCTCATTACGCTCCTCCTTTTTAAATTAGCCCCGCCAACGGCGGGATTAATTTAGTTTTGAACAATAATTATCATTACTTGATTAAAACATTACCATAAAGTGTTCAACATTCCTATCTTTCTTACAATAACGATACCAACGAATAAACCTATTAGAAACAAAAAGAATTGTATCAAATCTCCCTAAAGATGAAACATATTTTTTCTATATTTTTTTGCAGCTCCGATAGAGAGATTCCAGCTGGCGGCACATCTTTTCGGCGCTGAATTCTTCCGAAACCCGCTGCCGGGCGGCGGTGCCCAGAGTGGAGATCAATCCGGGGCTGTCCATTAGCTGCCTAAGACAGGCCGCGAGCTCGTCAGGTTCTCCCGGGCTCACCAGGAATCCCTCTTCTCCATCATTTATTATCTCCCGGTTCGCGCCGACCGTGGTGGCAATCACCGCCAGGCCATTCCCCATCGCCTCCAGCAGGGCATTGGAGAATCCTTCCGAGAGCGAGGGGAGGATGAAGATATGGAGTTCTTTTAAGAATGACTCCGGATCTGTAACCTCGCCCCTGAAGACAACCCGGTCCTCCAGTTGGTTATCCGCTATCATAATCTTCAGCTCATTATAATACTCCCGGTCCAGTACCCGTCCGGCGATACGGAGCTCGAAGGAGTAATCGGCGGACAATCGGCTGATAGCCGTCAGAAGATCTTCATATCCTTTGACCGGACGGATATTTCCCAACGACCCAATTATGAATCTGCCCCCGGACTCCTCCGGTTTCGCCCGGAGCGACGGCAGCTCCAGCCCATTCCGGATTAGAATATATTTTTTCTCCTTTACCTTCTCCCGACTCCGCAGGTACTGGATGACCTCCCCTGAATTCGCGGTTATCCGGGCAGTAATACTATTTACTACTCGATGGGCCGATAGATGCCGGCTATTTTTCCAGAAACCGGTATCCCGACGGCTGGTAATCACCGGTATCCGGGAGAGCCAACCCGCGGGAGGAGAGACAATATTAGCGGCAAAAAGATACCCGTGAACCAGGTCGATACGGTGGCGGCGAATAATGCCCATAAGTCCGCGGAGGGCCCGGAAGAAATTCAGCCCCATTATATTATCCAGCTGAAGAGATTCCACCGGATAACCCATATCCTCCAACTCTTCTGCCAGGGGGCCTTTATAGAGGAGACAGCAGAGGAAAGGCCGGAACCGGTTGGGATCCAGACCGGTAATAACCTGTCGGAGATGATTCTGAGCTCCGGCCCGGACCATCTTGTCGATAACGTAGAGGACCCTGATCTTTTGATCTAATATACTCATTTAGGAAGAAGTCAAGAGTATTAACAAGCAGAATAAATTATATAGAATGACGAAATCCGAATGAGGAATGACGAAAGAATGACGAAATTACAATGACAAAATAGCCGCGCAGCTATTACTTGGAAACAATCATGAGACCTTTCTCCTGATGGTTGCAAAAATTAGATTCAACTCCTTTGCTTCCTGAATGAGAGGGGCCGCATCTTTCGCTAGTGATGAAACGGCTTGCACAATCATCCTGAGGAAAAATCTTGTCTCCCGGGACTCCTTTTTGCATATCCCTATTTTATGTCTAAAATCTTTCTTAGATTCAGCATCATCAGCTTCACAATAATTAGCTCCCACACTCGTTCCTGCTTTTACCAGTTGTCCTATTAATGGGATTGTAATTACATTTCGGGGAATCAATTTAGCAAATTCAATAATATTCTTACCAAACCGTGTAGTCCGTTCTTCAAGATCATATTTCCTATTACCATCTTCTTTGATAAATGTTAGATCGTATTTTTTATCCTCAGCTTTGGATGAATAAACATGAGGCTTTTCTGTCTTTGTCCTTTTTTCCTTTGTCATTTTCCGTCATTTTTGCCCAGACATACCGCAGGGGGTTTTCGGGGCTTAATTGGGTTTTCGTCATTCAACATTCTGGTTTCGTCATTCTTTCGTCATTCCTCATTCGGATTTCGTCATTTATTTATTGATTCCACCATTCTCATTACATTCCTCTTAAATTTATTCCGAATAATCACGCACTACACCGTCCTGAATAAGATACTCTCTTCCGCATTTTTGACAGATCGATCTGTCTTCTTTAAAATCGAGTTTTATTCCGCAGGCGCAGACCCAGCCTTTGATTGCGGCGGGATTACCGTAGACCATGGCGAAATCCGGGACATCCCGGGTGACTACTGATCCGGCACCGATGAAGGCCGAGCGGCCGATGGTATTTCCGCAGACAATCGTGGCGTTCGCCCCGATACTGGCCGATCTTTTTACCAGAGTCTTATTGTAAAATTCACTCCCCCGCTGGGGGAACTCGCTCCGGGGCTGCATAACATTTGTAAAGACCATTGACGGTCCGCAGAAGACATAATCCTCCAGCTCCACCCCCTCATAGACCGAAACATTGTTCTGGATCTTAACATAATCTCCGATTCGGACATTGTTGGCGATATTGACATTCTGGCCGATCGAGCAGTGTTCTCCAATCCGGGAACCGGTCTGGATATGACTGAAATGCCAGACCCTGGTCCCCTCCCCGATCTCCACCCCATCATCCACGTAGCTGGAAGGGTGGACGTAATAATCTGGTTGATGGTGAGAAAGAGAACCCTCTTCTCTATTCATAACTATTCCCCCCTATATACAATAATAACATCATTTATAATGACGAATGAATACCTAAATCCCAATGCCCAAAGAGGCTGGCATCGCATTCGAGTGCTGGCGGGCGGCAAGCGGATACGCTTCGACATTCTGGTTTCGTCATTCTTTCGTCATTCATCATTCTAACTTCGACATTTATCTCTCAAATATATTTTATCATATCGTTATCAAATGTCCCTTCGATAGAATGAATATCCTTATAAATTAACCGTACCCCCCCCATTATAGATCGGAAGAGCACACGTCTGAACTCCAGTCACACTGATATAGCTCGTATGCCGTCGTCTGCTTGAAAAAAAAAAAAAAAATAACTACAAACGTAGCGTTTGTGAGAAAGTCGAACAACAACAGACAAATATAGACATATGCCGTAGTA
>CAKZYZ010000217.1 GCA_937885075.1 uncultured bacterium
AATGATTTAGATGAGTGCGAACGGGAATCGACAGCGACTTAAGTAGGAGTTCTTGCAGCCATTGCTCCGCTTATTTGACAAAACACGTCAAGCGTGTTTTGTTAAATAAGGATTGAGATGCCGGAATACTGCCTGCTGCGCTTTCGGCTCGCCGGTAGCTCAATGGCCCTTTGACTCAGAGGCGAAGTTCCGACCTATATCAAAGAACACTTCGATCTCTCAGTGAGGTTTTCTATGGCAGAAGCGGGAGTAACCAGGGGGGAATTGAATCACTCAACATCTCCGGTCGGCCATTCTGAAAAATAGCAACCTGGCGAAAGGGTTTTCGTAGATCATCGTTATCGAAGATCCATACATGCGGAAGTTGCCGGATGGCCACTTTGAGGTTGGCCAGGGTACGGGGGAATCGTGAGACTATCTTACTTGTCGGAACATCATGTCCATTTTGTGAAACTCGCATTGCTACGCGTTCTTCAGAGACTTTGGGGCTGGAAATGCCAATGAAGCAGAGGATAACATTATAGCCTGATGTTGCGGCCTTTTTTAAAAAGTCTACTTTTTCACAGATCGGGTCAGAAAAGACGGTTTCAAATACGAAGCTCTCGCGTTGTTCCAGCAATTGCTCCCGGAGCTTATCGGCCAGGTGCGCGGCGGTATATGGATCGAGATTCAGTTCTTTGGCCAGCTTATCAGGCTCAATGAAGCGTAGAGCGGCCTCTCGCAGGTGGGCATAATAAAAAGTAGTCTTACCCGCGCCATTCGATCCCGCGAGAGCAACAATGACCGGTCTATGATCAAGGGGAAGGGTCACCGGGAGGACCCTTCTTTCTCAACTAACCTGAACTTTCGATTGACGAAACGCCCCACGGAATGTTTGCCATTGGCGTCAACGCGGATCAACAGACTATGACCATCCGGGTGTGGCTCATAGTGTGGATAGGGTTCTGTCTTCAGGAAATCCGCCAGGCGCAGTCGCCCTTCCGGTGAATCCACGGATTTGAGGCAGGCGGAGAGCGGTCTTACGGTGGCGCTTCGGCAGAGGGCAATCACCTGTTCCCCCAGAAGTAATGGTTCAATAGCCCGTCCCAGACTTGCCCAGAACTCCACCTGCCCCGAGATCGAGCGATGTACGGCTTTACTGGCCAGCCGTGCGTCAAGAACTAAGGTGTCTGAAAGTCTAACTGGTAAGCTCATGATATAAAAGTAGCATAATGCTACTGACCTGTCAACCCCCCCCTCCGAAAGTTTTACTCAATATCTGTATCCATCTGTTCCCTATTCATCAATCCCGGTTTGCCTTGCGACCTCTTTATGGGAGAGCAGGCTCCTTATTTAACAAAACAAGTCAAGCGTGTTTTGTTAAATAAGGATTGAGATGCCGGAATGCTGCCTGATGCGATTTAGAATCCCGGGGAATTCCCACCCCTTTGACATCGAGTAAAAGTTCCCGGCCTACATCAACATCAAGGATCGTCTCAACCTCTCAGCCGGAAAGAAGATCAGTGTCGCCCTCAGGGAACCGGGTGTCATCGTTTTTCAGAACCGCAGTCCGCCCGGCAGTTGATCTCAAAAATTTATTATGAGTAATTTTATGACTTGTAGACACTTTTGGGACGATCGTCCCAAAAGTGTCTACAACTTATTTTTGTTCCCGGGCTATTATTTCTCAGTCGCGATGTAATTGCAGGCTTTAACACAGACACCGCAGATGTAGTGGCCGAGGTTCAGGCCTTTCTTGAACTGTCCGAGCTGATTGTAGCACTTTATGTGGTCGAATTCGGAGGGGTCTTCCGCGATGGCTCCGGCCGGGCAGAGTTCGACGCATTTACGGCAGTCCCCGCAGTCTTTCTCCAGCGGATGATCGGGGAGTAGGGGGAGATCGGTCAGGATGGTTACCAGCCTGATTCGGGATCCGTACTCTGGAGTGACCAGGAGATTGTTTCGTCCGATCCAGCCCAGACCCGCGCGCCTCGCGACTTCTTTGTGGGAGAGATGGCCCCGCTGGTTTATCCAGTCGATGGTCTGAGAAGCGGCTATCGCCAGGGCCGTTCCCCCCATCTCTTCGATCAACCGGGCCAACTCCCAGGCATTTCGATCCAGGAAATAGTTGGTCTGTCGGTAATGATGGAGATAGAGCCGGGTGGGGTGATCGGTGATATCTTCCAGTACCCCATCGGAGAGCTGGACTCCCAGGGCGATGCCGGTGGTCAGATTCCGGATAGTGGTGGGAGAGAGATCGAAGGAAAGCTCCTCCAGGTCCGGGAGCGGCGCCACCCCGAATAGGGAGAACCCCAGTCCGCTGGCAAAGTCTTTCAACTCTCGATAATGTTCTTCTTTGGTACTCATTGCATAATCGAGTGTCTCACCATGAATACCACGAAGGATAAATCCTCACGTATGTAATATAATGGAGAGATAGGGAAAAGTATTGACTACTGAGCGGTTCTTATTTCTTTTTGGCGCCCGGAGCCTTATGCGTGTTTGGCAAGTTGCATGTCCCATATGATGGTATCAGAGCTAAAGTCCTGTTCATTCGGCCACATAATGCCGTGATGAGCAGGGTGAACAAGGCAAAAATACGACTCATCAGCCAACTCCTTAAAAGCACTTCCACTTAAATATGGCTTTACATCAAATATACCTGAAATGCCGCTGCTGGTAAGTATATCAATTTTAAAATCTTCAAGAGGCATTGCTTTAATAATAGTGTCCATTGAAGATGCTCCTTTTTTATTTCAGTGGGTCAATTTTAAAGATAGGTTCACCGGCAACTGCCAATTTCCAGTCCGCCAATAAATCTTCCCTATGAATTTCAATCCAAGCTTGTACTAATTTCATCTTGGATCGTGGCAGATTTCCCCCTAAAACATCTCCATCGTCAATAGCAATTGAAGCTTGATATTCTCCATATTCCGCGTGGATATGAGGGCGACTATGTTTCTTGTTGTCGTAGAAATACATCAAAATCAAGATGCCGTAGAACATTGAAATTGTAGGCATTGTAATCTCCTGTATGCGTTAAGCCCAACTCAAAGCTAAGTGTCTGATGGATAAATATACTATCCTAAAAAACATTGGCAAACAATTAAAACGTTTAATAACTATACTATCCCTTCCGGTCTGCTTGAGCGACTGGATATGTGTTTTTGATTCTGGCACATAATTATATCAACAACGACTTTTTGCTCAATGCCCCAAAGGGGCATAAGATAATAGGCCCGGGTGTAAACCCCGGTAAATATAGATCCACAAAACACACCGCCACACCCCCTAAGCCCAACCTTCAGTCCTAACGGGGTGGCAGAATGATTGGGTGTTTTTTTTCGCCCTTTCAGGGCTTATATTTTTGGGGAGGAGGATGGATATTCGATTCTTTGAAAACCCAGGGCTTACGCCCTGGACTATTGACTTTCACCCCTTCGGGGTTATTTTCGCACATATCCGCGAGGATTATACGGATTAAATAAAAACCAATCTGTTAAATCCGTGGTTTATTGAAATTTTGAAGCAGTCTATTGTCTAAGGCCGTGATTGTTTAATCTTCCTCTGCGTCCTCTGCGTCTCTGCGATTCAAATTGGTTGAGAAGCTAAGTTCAATTTATCTCTGCTTTTTTAGATATACCATCAGGATCGAGATGGCCGCCGGTGTGATTCCGGGTATTCTCGACGCCTGGCCGAGGTTAACCGGCTGGAACCGCACCAGTTTTTCTTTTACTTCGGTCTTGAGGCTATCGAGGAGGGAGTAGTCGAAATCGGGGGGGATCACGATCTCTTCCATCCTTCTCAAGCGCTCGATATCCGCCTCCTGCCTCGTTAGAAATCCCTCGTATTTTACCATTATCTCTACCTGTTCTTCCACCCTGATATCGAGGTCGAGAAGCGCCGGTTCGAAGACCGTCAGGCTCCGCAATCTGATTTCGGGGCGGCGGAGTATCTCTTTCAGGTTCACCTTCTTCCGGATCGGATTACTCGGCAGTGCGGCCAGGGCATTGTTGACCGTATCCGTCGGTCTCAAGGCAAAAAGTTCCAGCCGATTAAGAGTATCCCTGATCGCCTGCTCTTTAACCCTGGTTGCCTCCATGGTTTCATTATCTATCAGGCCCAGGCTAAATCCTTTCTCTCTCAGGCGGAGATCGGCATTGTCTTCCCGCAGCCGGAGCCGGTACTCCGCCCGGGAGGTAAACATCCGGTATGGTTCATCGGTTCCTTTTGTTACCAGGTCATCGATCAGGACCCCGATATAGGCCTCGGAGCGGGATAGGATTAACGGCTCATCTCCCCGGGCGGCCAGCGCGGCATTGATCCCCGCCATCAGTCCCTGGGCGGCGGCTTCCTCGTAGCCGGTTGTCCCGTTAATCTGTCCGGCCAGGTAAAGCCCGTGGATCCGTATGCTCTCCAGAGTAGGCTTGAGCTGGGTCGGATAAACATAATCATGCTCGATCCCGTATCCGGGTCGGACTATCTCGGTTTCTTCCAGTCCTGTAATGCTATGGAGCAGATCAAGTTGGATGTCGATCGGTAGACTGGTGGAGATGCCATTGGGGTAGTATTCATTGGTATCGCGTCCTTCCGGTTCCAGAAAGATATGATGCCTGTCCCGCTCGGAGAACTTGACCACTTTATCTTCAATGCTCGGGCAGTATCGGACCCCCCGGCCTGTTATTACCCCGGAGAAGAGGGGGGAGCGGGTGAGGCCCTTCCGAATAATTTCGTGGGTCCGGCGGTTAGTCCAGGCGATATAACAGGGGATCTGCTCCATGGTAACCGGGGGAGATGAAAAGGAGAAAGGAGTGGGATTTTGATCTCCCGGCTGCAGCTCAAGACGGTCAAAGTCAATACTCCTCCCATCCAGACGGGGACAGGTTCCGGTCTTGAACCGGCCCAGGTTGAATCCGAGTTCCTTCAATGAAGCGGAGAGGCCGGACGCCGCCGGGTCTCCCATCCGTCCGCCGGCGAAATGTTTCAATCCGACATGGATCAGTCCGTTTAAAAAAGTTCCGGGGGTAATGATGATCCGACCTGCAGTGAAGCACTCACCCAGTTCGGTCTCTACTCCTATTACCCGATCCTTATCAACGATGATCTCCTCCACCATCCCCTGATGGAGATGGAGACCGGGGGTATTTTCAACCCGGCGTTTCATCGAGAGGCCGTACCGGTGCCGATCTACCTGGACCCGGGTCGCCTGGACAGCGGGACCTTTCCTGGTATTGAGCCGCCGGTACTGGATAGCGCATTCATCAGTCACCCGGGCTATCTCTCCCCCCAGTGCGTCGATCTCTCTCACCAGCTGACCTTTCCCCAGCCCCCCCACCGCCGGATTGCAGGAGAGCATCCCGATCCGGTCCTGATTCATAGTAAGGAGGAGGGTTCTGCATCCCATCCGGGCCGCGGCCAGGGCTGCCTCAATGCCGGCATGCCCGCCGCCGACTATTATTATGTCATACTGTAGGTTTTTAGACATAAAGAACATAGCCCGTCGCTTTGCTCCGGGCAACTGTTCTGGAATATTGGAGTATTGGAGTGTTGGGAGGGCGCCCCCATCTCTCCATTACTCCATTACTCCAGTATTGTCTCATTTATTGCCCTGAGACTTAATATTTAGAAAGATTTTTTTCTATCGCAATAATCTAATAATGTTAGTCTTTTTTCAAAACTAAGTTAGCGCCTTCGACGCTAACTTATACCACAAAAAAATAGAAGCTCTTAAGTTTTTGTGCACCTATTCTAAAAAGATGATAATATATAAATAGGTTTTAACTGTAAATTAATACAGAGTTCATTATATATAGTATTTTTTGCGAAGTAAAAAATAAGAGGTAAATAGTTATGTGCGGTATTGTCTGTTATATCGGAAAACAGGAGGCGACTCCTATCCTGATGGAAGGGTTGAAGAGGTTGGAATATCGGGGATATGATTCTGCCGGGATTGCCGTCTCGGACGGTGATGAGACGTTTCTGGTTAAGGAAGTAGGTAAGGTCAGGAACCTGGAAGAGAAAGTTCAAGCTCTTTCTCCCCATGGAACTATGGGGATAGCCCATACCCGCTGGGCTACCCACGGCCGTCCTACCGTGGAGAATGCTCATCCTCAGACCGGTGAGACTGAGAAGATTTTCCTGGTTCATAACGGAATAATCGAGAATTATCGATTTCTGAAAGATGACCTGGAGGAGAAAGGCCATACCTTTAAATCTCAGACCGATACCGAAGTTCTGGTACATCTTATCGAAGAATACTATGACGGCGATCTGGAGAAAGCAGTTAAAGAAGCTCTGGGATTGGTCCAGGGGACATTTGGAATAGCCCTCTTTCATCGGGATAATCCGGATAAGATAGTTCTGGCCCGGCGGGGATCTCCGCTTATCCTGGGCATCGGAGAGAATGAGTTCCTGGCGGCTTCAGATGTTAATGCCTTGATCCGCTATACTAATAAAGTGGTCCATCTCAATGATAACGAACTGGCGGTCCTGAACCACACTAATTATCACATTACGGATTTTCAGGATCGGAAGGTAACCAGGGAGATGGAAACAATCGAATGGGATCAGGGGGCTGCTGAAAAGAAGGGGTTTGAACATTTCATGCTCAAGGAGATCTTTGAGCAGCCGGAATGCGTGAAGAACGCTCTCCGGGGACGAATTGTGGAGGGGGAAGGAGTCCCCAGGCTGGGAGGTCTGGAGGGTGTACTGGATCGTTTGAAATCGATTGAGAAGGTACATTTTGTCTCCTGCGGAACTTCCTATTATGCCGGTCTTCTGGCCCGCTATATCTTCGAGAAGTTGACCGATCTCAGTGTTGAGGTGGAGTATGCCTCCGAGTTCCGTTATCGCAATTTGAGGATCGATGAAAGGACAGCTATTCTCGCGATATCACAATCGGGTGAAACCGCCGATACTCTGGCCGCGGTTCGCGAGGCACGCCGGAAAGGCGCGCTCTGCCTGGGTTTGGTCAATGTAGTTGGATCAACTATCTCAAAAGAGACCGATGCCGGGGTATATAATCATGCCGGGCCGGAGATAGGGGTGGCCTCAACCAAGGTATTTCTTTCGCAGTGTGTGGTATTAACCCTGATGGCGCTTTTGATCGGGCGGTATCAGCGCCTCTCACTCACCGATGGCCTCCTTGTAACCCGTGCCCTTAAAGAACTACCGGACCATATTAATAAAGTTCTGAAGCAGGCGGACTATATTCAGGATATTGCCCGCCAATATGCTAAATATAATGACTTCCTCTTTATTGGGCGCCTCTATAATTTTCCCATTGCCATGGAGGGAGCTCTGAAGCTTAAGGAAATCTCTTATGTACACGCGGAGGGCTATGCTGCCGGAGAGATGAAGCATGGCCCGATCTCCCTGATTGAGCCGAATTTTCCAACTGTTGCTATCCTGCCCCGGGACTCAACGTATAGCAAGATGATCAGTAATATTCAGCAGATAAAGGCTCGGGATGGTCATGTAATAGCGGTTGCCGTGGAAGGGGATGACCATATTCAATCGCATGTCGATCATGTTATTTCCGTCCCCCATACGATCGATATTATCCAGCCGTTGATTAATACGATCCCCCTCCAGCTTTTTGCCTACTATATCGCCAAGGAGCGGGGTTGCAGTATTGATAAACCGAGAAATCTGGCTAAGTCTGTTACGGTAGAATAACAGGTTAGATTCTTTGGATCTAACCTACTGGAATAATTTTTACGGAGTAAAAATTATTGAAAATTAAGATTAATGAGTTAATTCGCGGATACAGCGGTTCGGTCCGAACTTCGACCGGGAAAGAGTATACCGGGATTGATTTAAATGGCATCCGCCGAGTTGCCGCGGAAGCGGATATCTCAACCCGTGCGGCCGAGATCGCCGCGCTCAAGTTAGAGATCATTCCGGTCCGCTATTTCAGGAATATCGCTTCGCTGGGGATCGCCGGGCAGGCCCGGTTACTCTCATCCTCGGTCGCGGTAGTCGGCGCTGGAGGTCTGGGAGGGTTGGCGATTGAGCTTCTCTCCCGGCTGGGAGTCGGCAAGATTACCATTATTGATGGGGATCGTTTTTCGGAAGATAATCTGAACCGGCAGGTCCTCTGCCGGGAGGATGATATCGACCGCTTAAAGGCCGAGGTGGGCGCGCAGCGGGTCCGGGCGATCAACTCGGCGATAGAGGTTGTTTTTCATCCTATCTTCCTCACTGAAGAGAATGCAGTTGAACTGCTGAGTAAGAGCCAGGTGGTGGTTGACGCTCTGGATCGAATATCTATCCGGATCGTGCTGGAGAAAGTGATCGGTGAGTTGGGGATCCCCATGGTGCATGGCGCTATCGGAGGATTCCTGGGTCAGGTTGCGACTATCATGCCGGGGAGTAATATTCTCTCAGCTCTTTATGGGGGAGATGCGGCCCCTTCAGCCAGGGGGATTGAGGCTCTTCTGGGGACTCCGACTGTGACACCAGCTGTTATAGCATCTCTGGAGGTAATGGAAGTTATCAAATTCCTCCTTGATAGAGGAACTCCTCTGAAGGATGAATTTCTCTATCTGGAACTGGAGAACGCGATCTTTTCCAGGATAGACCTCCAGAGGTAAATACCAAATTATGAAAATACAAGTCAATCTATACGGTGTTTTTAGATCTGTTGCTCCTTCTCCATCATTTAGCCGGGAAGCAGTTGAAGGAACAACGGTTAAAGATCTAATGGAGAGTCTCCAGCTTCCCGATACGGTCTATCGGATGGCTCTGGTCAATGATATCAGGGTAAAAGAGGGGACTATTCTTAAAGATGGCGATGAAGTCCATATCTTCCAGCCGGTGGGGGGAGGGTAACAAACAACTGAATATCCAATAACCAACTCCCAACTGCCAATTTCCAAGTAACGCCAAAGGACACTTGAAGTTCTAAGTTCGACGCCTGCCCGCCGTAGCCTTGGCGGAGGCTGGTTCGATGCTCAGCTTTTGAGGTAGTTACTACAAATATGGGGTTGAAAGCATGCCTTCCCATAGATCCCCGCCGGCTGACTCAGTTTATCCCCGGGTTATCCACGATATTTTCCATTTATTCCCGGGTTATCCACGACAATCCCCCATCTATCCCCATGTTATCCACAATATTCCACAATCCATCCTGGATATTCCGACTTCGACAGCTGTGCAAGTCCTAATAAATATACAATATAATATTCAGACCCTTGGCGAGGCGAATCTTTTAACTTTTTTATCCGCCATAGCTTCAGCGACGGCTGAAGGCACTTAAGCGCACTTTAGGCACTTAGAATATTGCGCCGAAGGCGCTATGTTCTGTGGATAAGTTGTGGACAACATGTGAAAAACTGTGGAAAACTTGTTGACAACCATCGCTTATTCGCTACAATACGCCACCCTTATAGCTACAGAAGATATTCTTCCGAAGTTTCCTACCACCTACCACTAAGAAGGATTTTATACCATGCGCAAGATACCACCCAGTCTTAACCTCCAGCCGGGAGAAGAGATGCGTCTCTGGCAGGATATATCCGATGATCCCGGGAGGATCTCTCGTTACCGCAAACTCTCCCGTCTTTTAGCCAAGCGGGATCGTCCCCGGGAAGCCATTGTTCCCCTTCGGTTAGTACTGAAAAAGATGACCCCCGAGCAGTTCCGCGAAATAAGAGAGATCCGGAAGCGGATTGCCCGGCTCCATGAAGCTGCCGGCGATATCAGTCTGGCTGTCCGGGCTTATCGTAGTCTGATCAGAGAATATCCTGACGTGAGTGTTCTCTATGAGCGATTGGAGAAGATTTATCGGGAGTTGGGTCGGGATGAAGAGATGATCAAGATCCTGAAAGGAGCGGGTAAAGACAATCCCCAGCGGGAACGGTTGTTGAAACGATTGGTCAGGCTGGAGACCAGATTGGGGAGACTGAAAGCGGCCCGTTATGATCTAAAAGTACTGATCAGCGAGTTCGGGCCGGAATATAGCCGGCTGAAAGACCTGGGGCGTCTCTATGAGAAGACCGGGAACCTCAAGCAGGCTATCGTGAGCTATAAGAAAGCATTGAAGTTCAAGCCCGAGAACCCGGATCTGGCCTTATTGATCGGGGTGTCCAAGCGTAAAGCCGGTCAGCGGGAGAAGGCCGGGAAAGTCTTCCGGGATATCCTGGGTTTCAAACCGGGCTGGTATGGCTCTCATATTAACCTGGCCGAGATGGATATTGAAGATGGTGATTTTACCGCGGCGGAGAAGCATTTCAAGCAGATCGACATCAGTTTTCCGGGAAATTCCCGGGTGATGATCAACCGCGCGGATATTCTCCTGAAAGAAGATCGTCCGGAAGAAGCGCTTGAGATCTGTCGGGCAGGCGCCGGGGCGACCGCCTTCTATTATACCGATGAATTGAGTCTGGGCCATCGTGTGCTGGGAGACGCTTACGCGGCACTGGGAAATAAAGAGGAAGCTCATTACCATGCCCTGATGGCGAAGAGGATTAAAGGGAGCCATGATTTTTTTTCCACTACCATTGAGGTCGCGGATGAGAAAATCGCCTCCGGTGACCTTGACCTGGCAGAGAAGATAGCCGATGGTCTCCTATCCCGATTCCCGATGAACTCGCTGGCTTACATAAAGAAAGCGGAGATTGCCCGGATCCGGGGCCGGATCGATGAAGCGATCTCCTTCGCGGAGAGAGCCGCCCGGGAGGATAACCCACGGTATTTAAAAGATAAAATCAGGGGGCTGGAACTGCTGGCCGAGCTATATAAAGATAAGGGTATGGCCGATGAATCCGCCCGCTATCTTCAACAAGCCCGCGATCTCACTAGAACATAGCCCGTCGCTTTGCTCCGGGCAACTGTTCTGGAATATTGGAGTATTGGAGTATTGGAGTGTTGGGAAGGCGCCCCCATCACTCCATTACTCCAGTACTCCAGTATTATCTCATTTATTGAAATTCTAAAACAGGGAGAGAAATTAACATGACCGCATTACGTCTGCCGGAAAAAGTAATAACCCCCAAGATCGAGAAACTAAGAACTGAGATCACCGAAGCTCCCCACCGGGCCTCCACCTATAAGCAGATGGCCCGGGTCCTTATCGGGATGGAGCATGAACGGTTGGCGGCGCGGGTTCTGCGGGTTGGCCTGACTGAGGTTCCCGATGACCAGGGGTTGCTGGAAAATCTGGCCCGGGCGCAGCAGGCCGGCGGTTTTCTCGGGCCAGCGGCCAGTACCTGGCGGAGGGTGAAGAAACTTTTTCCGGAGAGTTTTCTGGCCTACGAGAAGCTGGAGCGTCATTATGTCCGCTCCGGATCACCGCGGAAAGCCGTTAACATGTATCATCGGGTCGAGGAAGATGACCCCCTCCAGGAGAAGAGCCTGGAGAGAATAGTCTTTGTCTGCAAGGAAGCTATGGATGTGCCGGGGACGGTCAGGGCCTTAAAGAAGCTGATTAAGAAATATGGGCTTACTTATCGGCGCTGCCGGGACCTGGGCCGATTTCATTTTAAGGCCGATCATTACAGCGAGGCCTCCCGCTGGCTGGAGAAGGCTTTCACCATGGGAGAGGGAGATAACGATCTCCGTCTCAATCTGGCTCTTGCCTACGCGCGCCAGAAGAGATATCGGCTGGCCGAGAAGCATATAAATTATATTCTGGCCGACCGGCCGAACTCCTATGCCGCCCTGATCAATCTCTGTGAGTTTACTATTGAGGAAGGAGATATCGAGAGGGGAGAATCGATCCTGGCCCGGATCGATAAGCTGTACTCCAACAATTCCCGGGCCAATCTGGCCCGCGGTGAAATCTGTTTTCTGAAAGATGACCTTCCCTCCGCCGAGAAAGCCCTCCGTTCCGGGATCCGCGGGACCGCCTACTTTTATCGCTGGGAACTGGAACGGGGCTATCGCCTTCTGGGAGATACACTGGAATGTCAGGGGAATAGCGAAGAGTCTGACTTCTGCCGCCTCCTGGCTGATTCTCTCCAGGGTGCTCCCGATGCCTATCAGGCCTTTATTAAACTGGCGGAAGAGAAGCTGGAAGAGCAGGATATGATGCTGGCCGGCCGGATATTCGAAGAACTCTCCCGGATGTTCCCCAACAACGCCCGGATCGTAACCGGCGAGGCGGAAGTGGAGATCTTCAAAGGTTACCCGCTTAAAGCGATCGATATGCTGAACCGGGTTGTCGATAAGATCCCCGAGAAGTTTATCCAGGACAAGAGCAGAGTCTACCGCGTATTGGCCCACGCCTATAAGAACCTGGGTGACTGGGAAGGCGCCCGGAATAGCACCTATCAGGCTGAACTGATCGAATCATCCCTCTCCTGAAAACGCGAATTATCTATGCCCTGTTTGAAGAGCATATAAAATTTACGATAAATCAATTTAAACCACGAAGGACACGAAGATCACGAAGATTTTTGATAAACAAGTTAAATCCTATTTGTTTTCTCCTCCATTCTTCGTGATCTTCGTGTCCTTCGTGGTTAATTAGTGACATGCCGGAACTGCCGGAAGTCGAGACAATTAAAAGGGGTCTTTCCCCCCGCCTCCGGGGGAAGGTAATCAGCCGAATAATTATCCCACCCGACCCGAAAGGGGATCGTATGCTCCGGAGATATACTTCCCGGCGGCGCTTTGTCCGGAAAGTCACCGGCCGCCAGATCGTAACCCTGAAGAGAAGAGCCAAGTATCTCCTCTTTGAGCTGGATTCCGGCGAGACCATGATCATCCATCTGGGGATGAGCGGTCAACTCCTGCTTCGTCCGCCCCGCGCCACCCCTCCCCGCCACTCCCGGATTATTTTCACGATCGCCGGTGCCGGCGAGATCTTTCTGGTTGACCCCCGAAAGTTCGGCGAAGTATATCTCTACTCTGAGGCGGAGGGTGATACGGTGGTCAATCCGTTTTCTCTGGGGCCGGAGCCGCTGGGCAGGAGTTTCACTCCCCAGGTGCTGGGAAAAAAACTTCAGAGCAGCCGCTCCCCCATCAAGGTTGCCCTGCTTAATCAGAAACTTATCGCCGGCCTGGGAAATATTTATACCGATGAGGCACTCTTCCGGGCCGGGATTCATCCCCGGAGGGTATCAGCCGATCTGACTGAGAAGGAGATAAAACTTCTCCACAAGTCGATTCGGGAGGTATTGCGTGAAGCCATCAGCCTACACGGGACCAGCGCCGCCGATCGGCAGTATGTTGATAGTGAAGGGGCGCTGGGAAAGTTTCAGACCCGGCTCAATGTCTATCAGCGTGAAGGGGAAAAATGCTCCCGCTGCGGAACCATAATCGAAACCATGAAATTAGGCGGCCGCACCGCTCATTTCTGTTCCCGGTGTCAGAAGAAGGCTAAAGGGAAAAGTAAGCAGTAAGCAGTGAGCAGTGAGCAGTGAGCGTCCGCTTACTGCTTACTGCTTACCGCTTACCGCTTACTGCTTACCGCTTACTGCTTACCGCTTACAGTTAATCATGCCCCCCGCCGGCGATCATTTTAATCGCGTGAATCAGAATCCCGGAGATAGCCTCCATCGATTCCCGGACCGCGCGGGGAGAGCCGGGGAGGTTAACGATCAGGGTATGCCCTCTGATCCCGGCTATACCCCGGGAGAGATAGGACCGCGTAGTTTTCTTCCCGCCTTCCGACCGCATTAACTCCCCGATTCCGGGCATAAGCCTCTCGCAGACCCCGGTGGTAACCTCGGGTGTTATGTCGTATGGTCCGGGCCCGGTTCCGCCGGTGGTAATAACGATATCCACTTCCCGCTCATCGGAGAAGAAGACCAGTTTCTCCCGGATCAGGTCCCGGTCATCGGGGACAATTGCTGCCTCTACGACTTCAAGGCCAGCCGACCGGCAGAGTTCTTCTAGAGTCCCCCCGCTGACATCCTCTCTCTTCCCCTCCGCGCAGCTGGTGGAGACAGTGAGGACGGCGGCGCTATAGTTATCTCTTCCAGTCCCCACTTTTTCCTCCCGATTTCGCGATCAGCTCGATCTCGGAGATGATCATGGTTTTGTCGATCGGTTTCAGCATGTCGTAGATCATTAATAAGGCCACCGAAGTACCGACCAGCGCTTCCATCTCGACCCCGGTTCGATTCCAGGTCTTGACGGTTGTCACGACCGAGATCGAGGTCTCTTCCACCGTGAACCGAATATCACAGTGGGTGATATACAAGGGATGGCACATCGGGATCAGGGCCGGGGTCTGCTTGGCCGCCTGGATACCGGCAATCTTGGCGACGGTAAAGATATCACCCTTAGGCGTATCTCCGGATTTAATTCGGGCGATCGTTTCTTCTTTGATCAAAATTTTGCCGGTTGCCGTCGCTATCCGGTGGGTAGGCGTCTTCTCCGAGACATCGATCATTCTCAGGTTCCCGTCTTCCGACCAGTGGGATAGGCGTGTATTTTGCTTCATATTATCCTCCAGAAGTAATATAATGCGGTAGTATAAAGATGATAGTCATTGTCCGTTGAAATTTTTGAAATATTTTACGATGTCGCATCAATAGAATTATGATGGTCTTTTTTCAAGACTAAATTAGCCCCGCCATCGGCGGGGCTAATTTATTTGGCAATAGAACTGGCTATATTCGGACTATCCGGATTGACTGATAATTCTCTCTTCTTGGGAATGATGACCAGATCCATGTCTTCCATTGGGATTGCTCCTAATAATACCTGGTCTCCCATTACCAATGCCCCCGCGAAGCCGACCCGATTTTTAAATCTGATCTCTATCGGACCGACATATGGTACCAACTTTTTTCCTCCATCAGCTAAAGTCGCTTCCTTCTTGTCAATCTCTTCGAGTTTTAACTGAATTTTGACATGTTCCGGAATACAGAGATGGACTGCTCCTGAATCAACAAGAGCATCGGCACGGATAGGTTCAAGTTCGTCTCTTTTCGGATTCGCCAGAAATATTTGAGCATTTACAAGTCCCATCTTAACTCCCCCTTATGATGTATTAGTACATTATCTAAGGCTGATTAAACTAAATTTATTCCATCGCGGCAACCTCAGAAAAAGTCTGCGGGGCAGCTGGGTCACTCGGATTATATCTCCCCTTTAGCCCCCAATCTCCGCCATAGTCTCAATATTCTTCTTTATAACCGGTTCAAATGGTTTGAATTGGATAATATCATTTAGCCATTTTTTTACAATATCATCGTCCGGCTCCGATCTCAAAATATCGCGGAGGTTATAATTATCCCCGGAAAATACGCAGAGCTTTAACTCTCCATTGGCTTTGAGCCGGATCTTGCTGCAGTCCTGGCAGAAGTGGCGGGTAATCGGTGTGATAAAGCCGACATTCCCATCCCCCTTGATTAAGGAGTGATACTCGGAGACGGAGTTGTTAATCCGAAAACCTTCCGGTCTGATAATCCCGTTCTCTACCAACTGTCTCTTTATCTCCGTCAGGGAAGAGAATTCCGGATCGCTGGCCGCGAAGTCCATCTTCTCAATAAACCGGACCGTGGCCCGGTGCACCCCGGCGAACTTGATAAAATCTTCGATCTCATCTTCATTGAAATCTTTTATTACCACTACATTAATCTTCAGGTTATCAACCTTGACCCTCTTGAGATTAGAGATAAAGACACTCAGATCCCCCCATCGGGTAATGTAACGGTACTTATCCGGATTCAGGGAGTCACAGCTGATATTGAGCGCCGCGAACTTCAGTCGATTGATCCGCTCGATATCCAACCCTTCGATTGCCAGGGCGGTGGTGATATTGTAATCTCCACTCGGCAGTGCTTCAAAGAAATCAAAGACCCCTTTTCGCAGTAATGGTTCACCCCCGGTAAACCGGAATTTGTTGATGCCCAGTTCCCGGGCTATCCGCAGCACCCGGCTGATCTCTTCAAAACTCAGGATATCCCGGTGGGAAAATTTCTCGACCCCTTTCTCCGGCATACAGTACCGGCATCTCAGATTACACCGGTCGGTGAGTGATATCCTCAGATAGTCAATTTTTCTTTCGAATAAATCATGCATTATATCTTCTCTAACAGAACAGTCCGGCTGCGTCGGATCGGGGGGCGCTCGACCACTCTAAACCCTTTCTCTTCAGCGAAAGAGACGGCCTGGTCAAAATTTTTCTCCGAGACATGACCCCGTGGTTCAATGACCAGCAATTTTCCCGCCGGTTTCAATGCGTCATATACGTCGGAGAAGAACCCGGCCGGGTCGGTGGCTTCGTGGATAACGGCGGAAGCCAGGGCGAAGTCGACCGATTCTATAAGGTCGTCCAGATCAAGAGAAGTGTGGCGGCAGGTGCGGGTTTCAATCCGGCCGGCTAATCCCGCTTTTCGCGCCCGTTTTAAGAGCGCTGTCAGCATCTTCTCCTGTACATCCACACAGAGAACTCTCCCCCCCGGCCCGGCCATTTGGGCGAGAGGCAGGCTGAAAAACCCCATCGCGCAGCCGATATCCAGAACCGTCATTCCATTCCTTATGTGAGGGCTGAGGATTGTGTCGGGATTTTGAAATAATTTTCTCCCCGGCCAGTTCAGGAGATAACCAACCCAGACGGGACAGACCTTATTAGCCATCTTAGTTTATCCTTAAAATTTGAACATGGGCTCCAAAGAAACAGACCTCAGCAGCGCGTCGGCGGATTCTAACTGTGATTTATCCCCGCTGACGGCGAGCCGGACACTGCCTTCCGCTCCGCAGACTCCTCCGCCCGCGATGATTTCCGCCGTCGCGCCGGTCAGAAGATTGACAGCGTCGATCTCGGTGAATACCTCCCCGGGCACTGGCAGGAGGCGGGCACCGTCCGAGCCGGGGGAATTAAGTTTTACCGCCAGTCTGTCTAAATCGCCCGGTACGCATTTCTCCATACCAACGGGCAGGATGAGACGAACCCGTCGTCCGGTCACCGCCTGTAACGCTACACCGATTGTCCCGGCTTTTGGGTGACCGATGAGAATAGCCGCCCGCTTCCGTTGCAGATCAAGCGCGTTCGCTCCCTTCAGAATAACATCGCCTTCTTTCAAATCGTCGGCGACGTCAAAGATTGTTTTGCCCCTCTGCCAGGTCCCGTTGACGATGATTACGTCGCCGGGAAATCCGCTTTCGTCCGGTCTTCGACCGTTTTTCGTGGTAGAGCAGGTTGGCGGGAGGGTGATTCCGCGGAAGAAGGCGTTTTTCGAAAACCCTTCAATCTGCCCGATATCGGAGAGCAACTCTTCAGCCACATACCCGTTGGTGGTACCGGCGATGATGGCAACCGTCCCGGACTCAATAGCCTTTAGTATCGCGGGATGCGCCGCCAATGCTTTGCCGATCAGCCTTTTGCCGGCCGCCGGTGTTATGATGAACTGTTTCATTATAAAGATACGCTTCCGGTTGCTTTGCGATTGCATACGGTGAAACTTATCGTGTTATTCTACTCGCTGCCCGGACAATTGTGATATTATTATATTATTGTGTTTGTTCCAGAGCGGACAGGTTAAACCTTACCCAGCATATGAATTAATTTATACCATATTTTAATCATATTTTTGCACAGCAAAAATATGATTACTTATTTGTTCAACTTATGACTAATAAATAACTTTAGCAATAATTCGTGTAATTCGTAGTTCAATTTAGTTGCCTGAACGAAGCGAGGGCTAAGTTCTAATGAAATTAGATCAAAGATTAAAGGCGATCTTCCGGGAGATGGGGAGTTCGACAGAGAAGGCCACACCACTGGCGGGAGATGCTTCCGCCCGGCGGTTTTTCCGTGTTGGTGCTCAACCTCTCGGAAGGGGTAAATCCTGCGTATTAATTCTCTTCCCCCTCCCGGCCCGCAGAGAAATATTACGCTATCTATTGCAGAGTATATGCCTTCAGCATGCGGGACTTCCCGTCCCGGATCTTTATCAATCCGGTCTTGATAGTGGTTTCCTGCTGGTTGAGGATTGCGGTGACGACCATCTTCAGGGCGCGGTATCATCCCTGCCGGAAGGGGATCTCCGCGATCTGTATCTTATGGCCCTTGACCTGCTCCTGAAGATGCAGAAGGAGATCGTTCCGGAGAGATATCCCGACTCTCCTGCCACGCATATGGCCTTTGACCGGAAGACTTTTAACCGGGAACTCCAGCACTTTCTTACGCATACTATTGAGGGGTATTATAAAGCACGGATCAGTCCTGAAGACCGGGACACATTTAGCGGCTATTTCTCATTGGTCTGCCGGGAAGTTATCTCTCAGCCGATGGTCTACTGCCACCGGGATTACCACAGCCGGAATCTTATGGTATCCGGCGGCCGTCTCCGGCTGATCGATTTTCAGGATGCCCGGATGGGTCCGTATACCTATGACCTGGTCTCCCTTCTTGAAGACCCGTATGCGGATCTTTCTCCCGAGCTCCGTCGCGATCTCAAGGCATACTATCTCGATCGGCTGGCTGGTCGGGTGGGGAAAAATATTACTAAAGATTTTAACCGGGATTATGATATGATGTCAATTCAACGTCTGCTTAAAGCCGCCGGTACCTTCGGCTATATGTTCATAGAGAAGGGCAAGCCAGGGTATGTTGATTATTTGGCGCCGGTCTTCCAGAGGGCGAAGGAGATTCTGGCGGAATACCCGGAATCTTGTGAGTGACGAGTTCCATCTCATCATATCCTCTTTGTTCTAAGAGTTAATACTATGCGGTGGAGCTTTCTATTGCAAGTCCAATTACAGTCGAATTACAAGCGAGCCTTTATCTTAAGTCAT
>CAKZYZ010000218.1 GCA_937885075.1 uncultured bacterium
TGTGAGTGGTGGGTGTCAGAATGCAAGGTGAGCATATGAGATGGAGAGACCTGAGGCGTTTGCTCTTCCGATCTGGGTTTCTCTTTATTGTTTATTATTTTTTTTTTTCAAGCAGAAGACGGCATACGAGATATATCAGTGTGACTGGAGTTCAGACGTGTGCTCTTCCGATCTCTGATCGCCGATCGGTATCTATATCTACCATTGGCCGGGTTTTCTCTGGTGATCGCGTTTCTGGCGGATCAGTTGATAATAAAAATCAGGGGCAGGTACTCCCGTTTGATTATACCGATTAGCCTGGCGTTGATATTTATCTGGTGGGGAAGTCTGGTTCGGGAACAGAATCGGTTCTGGCAAAGCCCCCAATTGCTCTGGGAAGACATCCTCCGGGTATCCCCCCGTTCCGCCGCCGCGCATAATAATCTGGGGAGTTTATACCTGGCCCGGGGAGAGTACGGTCCGGCCGGTGATGAATTCAGAAAAGCTCTGTCGGTTCAACCCCCCGAAAAATTCCAGGCGATTGTCTATACCAATCTGGGAATTGTCCAGTGGGCGGAAGGATTAAAAGCCGAAGCCGTGGCCAGCCTCAAGACCGCGGCCCGGGCTGATCCGACTTATGCTCCGGCCATCTATGAACGGGGTCTTATCTATTATCGTGAAGGAAATATTGAAGCTGCCCTCCGTGCATATCGCAGAGCGTTGAGCCTTACTCCGTATGATTATATGATCTATGACCATCTGGCCACTCTCTTCGCCTCACGGGGAGAGTGGGACGAATCCGCGAGATACGCTCGGAGAGCGGTGGAACTCAATCCGGATTACGCGATTGGTTTTGACCACCTGGGTATAATCTATGCCAACCAGGGGAGGGGGGATGAAGCCCGGGCACAATGGCGGCGGGCGCTGGATCTGGAACCGAATCTGGAATCAGCTCGGCGAAATCTGGCGGCGGCGGAGGGTTTGGAAAAGTTAAAAGTGCCTAAAGTGCCTTAAGTTGGAAGTTGTCGCTTCGCCTGGCATAGAGGAATAAGAAGCGGACGGATAGAACGGCTGAAACGGTTAATAAAAATCAGATGGAATAATGGAAAATAATCAGCGAAAAATTTTTCAGAGTAAAAGTTTTCTGCCGATAATTATCCTGTTACTGGTCGGAGCGGTTACATTTTCTCCTATTCTGGAGAATGGTTTTACCAACTGGGATGATAAGGCTCAGCTTCTGGATAATCCCCTGGTCCGAGAATTATCCATTCATAACCTGAAAGAGATATTCACTACTCCGGTGGTGAGTGAATATCATCCCCTGGTGACGGCGTTATTCTCCCTGGAATACCGCCTCTTCGGTCCCAACCCGTTTCCCTATCACCTCCACAGTCTCCTGATCCACCTGGCTAACACTCTCCTGATCTTCTTTATCTTTTATAAATTAAGCGGGAAGGTATCGATAGCTCTGGCGGGTGCGCTGTTATTTGAGGTCCATCCGTTCCAGGTTCAGGCGGTGGCCTGGATCTCGGCCCGGAAAGACCTTCTATTTACCTGTTTCTATCTTGCCTCATTTCTTTCATATTTCACCTTCCGGAGTAAGAACAAGATAATATATTACTTTCTGGCATTATTATTTTTCATCTGTGCGCTCTTATCTAAAGCTTTAGCGGTAACTCTACCGGTGATTCTGCTTTTATGGATTTACTCTGAAAAAAAGAGAAGAGGCCGCCGGGAATTAAAATGGATATTGCCATTTATTTTTCTGGCGGCCGCGGTGGGCTGGTTTGCCTTGAGGATGCAGGTAGTACGTGAATCCGGCAGCGCCGCACGCCTCGGTTTTAGTTTTGAAAATCTCATCCTGCTATTTCAAAATCTATATTTTTATATCACCCATATTGTCTTCCCCTTCAACCTCTCCCCCATCTACATCTTCCCGAAGAACATCAATCTATGGGATCTTCTTACCTGGTCTTCGTTTCTCCTGCTCTTCTCTCTCTCGATTGGATTATGGAGAAATCGAGATAATAAACCCCTCATCTGGGGAGTGGTATTTTTCGTTATCACATTATTTCCTGTATTGAGATTTATTCCTTTTGCCGGGGTAGAGGTGGCGGCCAACAGATTTGTTTATCTCTCCTGCGCGGGACTATTTTTTATCGGGGGATATATATTTTATTGGCTGATCTGTCAGGGGTCAGGAAGAATATGGAGATATGGTATTATTCTTTTCTGGTCGGCAATTATCCTCTCCCTCTCTATCTTAAGCGCGCGGCGTTGCCGTCTCTGGAAAGATAGCCAGATCATCTGGAGTGAAGCTATTAAGAAGCAGGGGGAGAGCGAATTGTTTTATCACATGCTGGCCGACGATAATTATCATCGGGGAGAATTTCGGAAGGCAATCGAACTCTGTGATAGATCAATAATATTTAACCCGGCTATGGCATACTCATATCAGCTCAAGGCGCGGGCTCTACTGATTCTGGGGGAGAGAGAAGAAGCCAAAAACACTTTTGAAGAGTATCTATTGGTTTTAAATAAATTGGGAAGATGGGAACAGGCGAAGCGGGAAGAGAAGCGCTTACAAGAAATTATGTCACATCCTGATTTAAAGTAGTCACTATTTTCTGAGAATAATCTGGTATTGTTTCCCCCAACCTCGCCCCCTCTTATGGCAGGACCATTACAGACAGGACTATTAGCCTCACATCGGCCTTTATTTCTTTTTGCTTTGCTTGTGCTTGCATCCCGATTATTTCGGGATAATAGTCCTGTTTGCAATTGTCCTGTCTAAATTTCTTTTATTTTTTAATAGTCCTGCCTGTAATCGTTCTGCCTAAATTCTGTTCTTTTTTGGAGATTGGTTATTGGCCGTTGGATATTGGACATTCCGCCTCCCGCCGCCTCGGCCCAATTCTAAACCGCAAATCTCACAAATCTCCGCTAATTGTTTTCTTGCTGTGTCGTTCGACGTTCGAAGTTGAAGGTTCGACGTTCGATGTTCAGTTTTTGTCTGCTCCCTCCTGCCTATTTTTGCAATCCCCGGATCCGTTTAGCCAACTCCTCGGTCAATATAGTTGCCCCGGCAAATTTCAGGTGAACCCGGTCGGCAAAATATTTCGGATCGGAAACGACATCAGCCATGTCCCAGAAGGCCAGGACATTATCGTACTCTTCCGCCTTGGACCGCAGGAGGTTATCCAACCGTTCCCGAAGATGATAGCGGGACCAGATCTTCATCTCGTCTGATCGGACCGGTGTCAGGCAGAGCACTGTAGGAATATTATTTTCATCTAACAGAGATAAGATTTTATCAATGTAATAGCAGTTATAGGGAGAGAGGCTGAAACTTTGATACTCGGGGGGAATATCCGTAATCTCGGCCACAGTTTCTTTGGTGGGGTCCATATCCTCGTTAAAAAATCCCTTTTTGTCCCGGTAGAATTTCAAGTAATCATCATATATGCTTCGATCATAATTCCGGATCTGAGAAATAATAAACCAGGGCCCTCGCCGGAGCGCGAATTGTTTCTGATATGAGGGGATCAGCGAAAGAATCTGATGGGATAGATATAAGAAGGGAGGTTCCATCTTTGCCCGCGCGATCTCAGTCAGAAGATCTGAATCAACCCGGAAGTAAGGAAGGATGGAACGGCGGAGTCTCTTCAGGTCGAGGTAATGTCTCCCCAGCAGTGAGATGGGAGAGAGCTGAAAAACAACCAGTTCCGGTTTCCTGGAGCAGTTAGCCAGATAGCGCTTTAAGATGAGATAGTTGATCATATAGGTCTGCGCGACATCAACCGAGAAGTTATAGGACTGGATATTCAATCGCTTATCCAGCAGAAGCGGTCTGATCCCCGCCCATCCGGTACAGTCGCCGGATATAATAATGTTATAGTTGTTAGCCCGGTCCGC
Organism: uncultured bacterium; assembly: GCA_937885075.1. Lineage (GTDB taxonomy): Bacteria > Auribacterota > Erginobacteria > Erginobacterales > Erginobacteraceae > CAKZYZ01. The sequence goes on from CAKZYZ010000218.1 coordinate 3,895, forward strand.
TTCCTCCCCCTTGAGCCGAACCGATTCGCGTCCATAGGGGACCGAGAGGAGTACATACCCGGGGATAAGAAATAGAGTCCCTTCAAATATCAGGGCCAGAAGAAGGAATACCAGAAAACCTCCGGGCAATCTCCTGAATATATTTTGGTTCATTAATCTCATAAAAATTGACAGATGAATATTTGCATTGTTCCAGACTAATCCGATTTATGAAATAAATTGGATTACTCAAAAGACGAAATAAATGAACTCTTTACCCCCCTCAACGCCATATACCATAATCAGGTAGTAGATAATAAAGTAAATCACTCCCCGGATAAGAGCCGGCAGCTTGAGAACGGCCAGGAGATCATCCTTCCGGTATTGGAGATATTGAATGGCCAGCAGCAGCCAGACGAACATAATGAACCGGGTTCTTATTAGATTTTCCCAGCCGGTAATGAGTTGAAAATTTCCGAAAATCCCCTGCAGAATAGATACAATCTGCGTAAGTGATTGGGCCCGGAAGATCAGCCAGCCCAGACAGATCAGATGGAAGAAGAAGATTATCCGGATTAACCGCCAGACTCTGGCCGCCAGCCCATTCCGGGGGGAATGAATTCTTTCTAAAAATGGGGAGATGAGACGATATCCGATCAGCAAGATCGCCTGGTAAGCCCCCCAGAGAACGAATGTCCAGGAGGCCCCGTGCCAGAGCCCTCCCAGAAGCATGGTAATCGCGATATTGCGATAGGTCGCGTAGTTTCCGTGTCGGTTACCCCCCAGGGGAATATAGAGATAATCCCTCAGCCAGCTCGAGAGACTGATATGCCATCTCTGCCAGAACTGTCGTGGATTGGTGGCAAAATAGGGGAGGTTGAAGTTGACCATGATATCGAAACCCATGCAGCTTCCCAGCCCTCGTGCTATATTTGAATATCCGGCGAAGTCGCAGAATATCTGAAAGGCGAAGGCATAGATGGAGATCAGGGCGGTGAATCCATTGTAAGGCGGCTGAGAACCGAAGACCCCGTCCACCAGCCGGGCCAGGTTATCGGCTATGAATACCTTCTGGAATAGACCCCAGAAGATCAGGTAACAGCCGGTATAGAATTTCGGTAGGGTAACCTGCCGTGGGGAGAGGATCTGGGGGAGGAGGTGCTTTGCTCTCTCGATTGGTCCAGCTACCAGTTGGGGGAAGAAGGCAACGAAGAGAGCGAAGTCGAAGAACTTGTTGGTTGGTTCCAGCTTCCCCCGGTAGATATCTATCGTATAGCTCATGGTTTGAAAGGTATAGAATGAGATTCCGAGAGGAAGGATTATCTGGAAGAATCGCGGTTCCAGGGCGATATTGAAATTCGTAAGAAGGACCTGGAGGTTAGATGAGAAGAAATTGAAGTACTTGAAGAAACCCAGGATGGATAGATTTACCAGGATGCTGAGGAAGAGAAAGAATTTCCTCCGCTTCACGGTTACTGATGACTTAATCTTAAGACCGCAGTAAAAATCAAGGACGGTAGAGATGATAATCAGGGAAAGAAACCGCCAGTCCCAGCTCCCGTAAAATACATAACTGGCAACCAGGAGCATCCTGTTCTGCCATCTATGGTTGAGAACCAGGTAGAGACTGTATACAATAATAAAAAAGATAGCGAACTGTAATGAATTGAAGAGCATTGAATCCTCCACAAGTTTTGATAGGATATATAATATCAAATTGATGATTAATGGGGAATAGGGAATGGGGGCGTAAAAACTGAACATCGAACGTCGAACTTTCAACGTCGAACATCGAACAACCATATCCAATAACCAATCTCCAAATTAGTGTAAATTCGTGTAATTAGTGGACAGCAAAGCCGCTAAGCCGAGGCGAAATAATCAGAGGAATCCGTGTAATCCGTGGACAGAGAAGGGGCCGAGGTAGGGGGGGGAACAAATAATATATTTTATAAAATCCGGGGACTAAAAGAGTTTGAAAGCAACGATTAATAGCAGAATCATTCTGGTCTCTCTTCTGCTCTGTATCTACTTTATCGCGGTCTTCTGCCGGCTGGAATGGGGTGAGAGATACCGGGGAGAACTATTTACCTCGGAGAGCGCGCTCCGTTTTTATTACGCGAAACAGGTCTCGGAGGGGCACTCTCTCCCTACAGTCGATTACAAGGCCCAGTATCCGGAAGGATTGGAACTATCCTCCCGCAACCCGGTGGTGATGGAATATATTACCGGCTATCTCTACCGGATTATCTCTCCCCCGATGCCGTTCGTCGATTTTATCCGGCTGATTATTCCTCTGCTCGCCTCTCTCTCGATCTTCGCGCTATATCTTACCGTAAGAGAAGCCACCGGAGATAAGTTCGCGGGGCTGATCATGTCCCTCTTTTACGCGCTGGCCCTACCCGCGATTACCCGCGGTTCCGGCTGGGAGTTCCTTCAGGAGACCATTGCCCTGCCGGCCATCTTTTTTCAGGTGTATTTTTTCATCAAGGGGGTGAAGAGCGGAAAACTTCACTACAACATTCTCTCCGGACTATGTATTGCCCTCGCCCTTTCTTCCTGGAAAATCAGTCAGCTCTATTTTTTGTTCTTTGCTCTCTTCATTGGGTTGTCTTTTCTTTGGGAAAATTTCGCAAAGCGAAAGGCCGGGATTACCTTGCCCAATGTTCGTAGTCCAGGGCCTACGGTTGCCGGAAAGGCTCCCTTTATGCCGGGGAGGAGAGAAAGCAGATTGTATGAGAGTTCCCTCATCTCAGTAATTTTCGTGGCCGGGGTTGGTCTGACCGTCCCTTTTCTGAGAGATGGAATGTTCCTCACCTCCTTCGCGATGATCATCTTTTATGCTCTCTTTATCGCGATCTTTCTGCGAAGATATGAGAGCAAACTCCGGGTAAGAAATCGGTATATATTTCTCCTCGTACTCTTTCTGCTCATCCTGCTTCTCCCCCAATCCTCCCGGAATACCCATGTTTACGAACTTTTGCGCTATAAGATCCAATTCCTGGGACAGAAACCGTCTGATCCACTCCTGCTGCCGTTTGATGTTAGGGCTCTCTGGATTGACCCCTTCATCAGTCCTTCCGTCTTTGAGTGGATCTACTTTTTTATTCCCCTGCTGCTATTGGGCGGCGCCTCACTCTGGCTAATTTTCCGAAAGATCAGCCGGGGAAAAGATAATACCACCCTGGTGTTTATCCTCTATAACACGGCCGCTTTTCTGATCGCCTATCTCTTTATCAGGAGGTTGAGGGTATTTTTTATTTATTTCCTGGTTCTTTTAATTGGGTATCTGATCGTGTCCATCATCCGGCGGGCGGGGCTATATCGCTGGTTCGGAATAATAGCCCTGATTCTGGCCCTGGTTCTTGAATTCGGAAAGACGATGGGATTCAGTACCGGATTGATCTTCCAGCCCGGCCTGGCGGCTCTGGGAATTACAGAGAAGAACAACTATTTCTCGGCCATTACTCTGACCTCGAGCCAGAAGGAATTGATTGATTGGATAAAGGAGAATACCGGGAAGGACGAAGTAATTCTGGCCCACTATCATATCTCTCCGGTAATCCGGGCTTACGCCGATCGAGCGGTCAACCTGACCTCTCTCTTCGAATCAAAACCGCTCCGGGATAAGGTCCAGGAATATGTTGCCGCTCTCTTCGGAACCGAGGAGGATCTCTCTCGGTTCTGTGAAAAGTTCCAGTCCGATTATGTAGTCTGTTCGATCGATACTATTCTGGATGATTCGGAGAACTCATGGCGTTATCTGGCCGATCGAAAGGAGCTAAATCCGGACTCGGCCGCTTATAAGCTGCACTTTTTCCCGGAGACACTTAAGAGATTTGAGCTGCTTTACGAAAATGAATACTTTCGCCTATATCGGGTAGCAGATAGCGGAGAAGTAATATCCCCGGCCCGGAGGTTCGCCGCTCATCCCCTCTATTTTCGAGCTGATCTGTTTGCCCGGTCTCCGGAATCAACCAGCCGCTTTAAGGCATATATCGAAAATGTCTATCGGGTTTACCTGGCGGGGAGCCGGGCTCTGGCCGCGGGCAGATACGCGGAAGCTGGCCTGGAATACAATACCGCTCTACTGCTGGCGCCGGATTTCCCGGAGCCTTATGCCGGCCTGGGAGCCATTGCTCAGAATGCAGGGAGGGGAGGGGAAGCTCTGGGTTATTACCGGGAGTATCTCCGGCTGAGTCCGGATGGTCTCTTTGCTGATGAGATCCGGCAGCGGGTGAACCTCCTTAAATAATGGGTGATGAATAGTGGTGTCTCAAAATCAAATGTTATATTACTGGTAGTTCTCCTCTTATCAGCGCTCTACCTGGTCGGACTGTTTGATCGCGGCTGGGTCCCCCACGATGAGGGCGCTCTGGCTCAAACCGCGGAAAGGGTACTGAAGGGGGAATTTCCCCATCGGGATTTTGACGATATCTATACCGGCGGACTGGCTTTTTTACATTCCCTGGCATTTCGTGTTTTTGGCCTGAGACTTTTATCGCTACGCCTGGTCCTTCTGATCTTCTCTCTGGCTTTTGTCGCGGCCGTCTATCGGATCGCCTCCCGGGCAGTTTCACCGATTATCTCAGGTTTCATTACCCTGTTATCTCTGGCCTGGAGTCTGCCGAATTATTTTGCCGGACTGCCTTCCTGGTATAACCTTTTTCTGGCCGTATTCGGTATCCTGGCAATATTTAAACATATAGAAACCCGTAAAAAGTACTGGCTTTTTATTGCCGGGGTCCTGGGAGGGCTCTCTTTCCTGGTTAAATTGACGGGACTTTATTATGTGGCGGCCGGTCTATTATTTCTAATTTATCAAGAGCAGCTTCTGGCGTCCGATACCCGGGATTCAACTCATTCCCGGGCATTTGCGCTGCTCACTGGCGCTGGCCTGCTGATCTTCGGTGGTCTTCTGGTTTTTCTGATTTATCCATATTCTGATTTAATGGCTATTCTCCACTTCCTGGTGCCGGGCTTCACTCTGATCGTATTTTTACTCTGGTCTGAGAGAAAACTGGGATGCGGCACGGACCAGACTCGATGGCGTAGATTAGCCGGCTTAATTATCCCTTTCATCAGCGGGGTGATACTGCCGGTATTATTATTCATTATTCCGTATCTGGTTACCTCCTCTCTGGATGAATTATTTCGCGGTGTTTTTATCCTCCCCGCGCGCCGGGTACGATTCACATTTTATCCGCTGCCCCCCGTATCCACTCTGGTTGCTGTCCTGCCGTTGACCCTGTTGCTCATTGTTCCGTTCTTTAAAAAATATCGGAGGGTTAAGGGATATCTATTAATCCTGGTAACGGTAATTTGCGGGCTTCTGCTCGTCCTGGGCGGAAAGGATATGACATATCGTGTGTTTTTATATTCCGCCCGTCCGATTATTCCGCTGGTAACTATTATAGGTTGTATTTTTCTGGCCCGGGATGCTTATAGGGAAGAACTCAATTATATGAAAAGGCAGAGGATCTTCCTCTTACTGACTATGGCGGCGGTGATGAGTCTGATCCAGTTTCCGCATACTCAATATATATATTTCTGTTATGTCGCTCCTCTGGCAATTTTAGCCATTCTCTTTCTTGTCGCCGATCGAAAAGGATCACCCCGGAGGTTGATGGTATGTTTTGCTCTCTGCTATCTTTTGTTCGCGCTGATCTGGCTTAACCGGTCTTCTCTCCAATCCGGCGGCATGGGATATGTCCGGGCAGAAAATACTGTCCCCCTGGGGATTAAACGGGGCGGCCTCCGGGTTACCCGCCCCTTCGCCGAGATTTATCGGCGACTGGTCTCCCAGATAGATCTGCATTCCTTGCCCGGTGATTCTATTTATGCCTCCCAGGATTGTCCGGAAGTATATTTTCTTTCCGGGCGTAAAAATCCGACACGAACTTTATTTGATTTCTTTGACTCTGACTTTCAGAGTAACCCGCGAGGAAGAAATACCCGGATTCTGAAAATGATCGAGGAACTCAAAATAAATCTGGTCGTGGTGCATTGGCACGGTGATTTCTCCGGCTGGATTAATCACGACTATTTAAAAGAGATTGAGGCTCGTTTCCCCCATCGGGTCGATCTGGAGATTTTTACAATATTCTGGCGGGAGGTAGAGGATAGCGAATATTAACCGGGTATACCTGCGGTTGATACCGCAAGGCATATTTTCGGTGAGATAAGACGCCTGGTGTTATCCCATTTGAGATGAAATGTTTAACGAAATGATCTTTTTTCTACATAAGCAATTGGACAATAAACATAAGAGCATTATCTATCTGGCCGTTCTAATCCTGGGATCTTTCGCGTTAAAATTACTTCTTTTCTACCAGCGAAGAATATTTCTGGGATATGATGAGAGCTATTACCTGCTCCTGGCTCGAAATCTTTTCGCCGGCCGGGGATATATTCTTAACGGACTGCCCCATGGCGCCTTCCCCCCATTCTTGCCGATCCTGGTAGGACTGGGATCGCTCCTGACGGGAAGCGAGATTATTTCGCACCGCCTGATCTCCGCGGCGGCCGGGGCTTGGCTTGCTCTTCCGGTCTGGGGGTTAGGGTACCGGTTGGGAGGCCGGAAGACCGGAATTATCGCGGCTTTATTTGTTGTCACTCTCCCCGCGCTCAACGACATGCTCAATATCAGCGGGCCATACTTGAATATGCTTTACGCCGGCTCGGAGCCACTGTATCTACTCTTACTTTTTACAGGTATCTGGCTTGCTATCGAGTCTCTTTCCCGGCATTCATTGTTTTTAGCGGCGGCTACCGGAGCAGTTTTGGGATTATCTTTTCTCACCCGGCCGGAGGGGATACTGTTCCTTTTTCTTATCTCTTGTATATTTCTGGTCTGGCCGGGCGGTGGAAAGTGGAGCCGCCGGCTAATCCGCCTGGCGGCTATTCTGAGCGCATGGGTGGTAGTCTCCGGGCCCTATTTATTTTATCTACACCATCATAGTGGGAGATGGATGATCTCCGCCAAGATGGAGAAATCTTCCCCCGATCGCGAGGCGCTTCGGATGGTATTGGAAGACAATGACTGGAGTAAATTCTGCGCCAGTCATTACCGGTTAAATCCAAATGGGACCGGAATGGCCAGTTTATACTGGGGACTGGAGGGGGCTCTTAAAGTGCCTTCTGATGTTGTCGAGAGCGTTGAAATCTTCAAGGTGAAAGAGTTTGCCACCAATCTGATTTTCTTGGTTACTGCCGTTGCTCCCCGTATTTTTCCTCTCTTCCTCTATCCATTTGTCCTCCTGGGAATAGGATATTATCTGATCAGTGGAGTAAGCCGGCGGAATGGGATGGGTGGATTTCTCGGGATATTAGCGCTCCCTCTGTTGTTCATGGGGATTTTTCTATATCCAGTACCCCGCCACCTGCTTCCCCTGGCGGTAATCCTGGTCATCTGGGGGGCGGAAGGCTGCGGAAAGATCGCGATCCGGCTGGGGCGATCAGGGGGTATTCGCTGGCTCACGGTATTGCCGCTGCTCTTGTCAGCAGGAATGTTTGTAAATATTATAGTTCGGGCTGATCTTGGGGAAGAACGGGAGACAGTCTTGAATTCCTCCGAATTGAAGCTGGGGATCGCCCGCGAAGTACGGAAGCACGGCCAACCGGAAGAAATTGTAATGTCATGGGATCCGGCCATAGCGGTATATTCCGGTCGCCAGTGGCGGGTATTGCCGATTGGATCAGCCCGGGAGATTCTACGCTACGCGAAGCTTAAAGAAGTAGACTTGCTGGTCATCAGCCGGCTATGCGGACTGGGCCTTGATGAGCTTAAATCCTATATTAAACCGGGAGAACTCTACCGTATAGTTGCGAAAGACGACTATGGCAATTTGTTCGGCAAAAATAAGTTCAGACAGTATATAGACAAATAGAGCAATCTCTAACTCCAAAAGTCTAAAATTCACTCTTCTCCAGCGCTTTGATCCCCAGTTTGACCGGGAGGAATGCCCCTAAAAAGGAAATAATTAAGAGAAAAGTTCCCGCGCTCAAAGGAATAAGGTAATGACTGATCCCGGTTATTCCTACTCGAAGTTGATACGCTATTGCCAGAGAGCAGACCATAACCGCGATATAGATCAGGCTGAGAACGAGGTTGAGGGTTCCTCCAAAACCAGAGGCGATCCGGGACGGATTGTCTTCGGTGAATTGGGGGAATATCGCTCCCAGGCCGGTAGCTAAACTCACCAATACCCCCGCCATTATTACTATCGCCCCGCAGGTAATCAGCGTCATTATTCCGGAGACCTCCAGGATATGATTGGAGAGGAGCATCAATGGCACGGTGATCGCCACGGCCGCGCTAAAGTTGGACCAGAACTTGATCCGCAAGATGGAAGCCCGACGGATCGGAGCCAGACCCAGTACCCAGAATGTTCTCCCTTCCAGGCTGAGAGAGGGATAGACGAAACGGGTAGTCAATGTAGCCAGGATCAGCGAGGTAGCCCCCAGATTGAAGAAGGTAATCAGATTCTTCCAGAACGGTTGATAGACGTTCCGGGGCATATTCCTGATATTCAGGATATAGATAGTTAAGAGCCCGAATAGGACTAAAGCCTGGAGCCACTGGGCCGGTTCCCGGAGGAATATCTTCAGATCTTTGACGATGAGAGCCCGGGTGGGGTTTGATAAGAAGTGCCTAAAGTTTGAAGTGCCTAAAGTTGAAAGTTGTCGCTTCGCCCGGTAAAAGAGCATTGGGGGTTGGGAGAAGCGAACTGGTGAAGCGACAACTTTAGGCACTTCAAACTTTAGGCACTTCTTCTTCCCCCGCTGTCCGCGGCTTTGATATAATGACCAGGTTCCGCGGTAAGACCGCTCCGCGGTCAGCTCGACGATCTGCCAGACCAGGAGCAGGTTGATCGCCAGTACCGCTGAGAAACCGAGCGACCGGCTGATTCTCCCTTTAACCCCCTGGATAAACCCTTCCGCGGCCCAGTAGCCGGGGAAGATGGGGCTGAGAGTGATCCGGCTATTCTCAAGCAGACGATTGATCATCAGGGTCTGCCGGTTGGGTGATCCGCTGGGTCCCGGTGTAAGATTACTCCATAAAGGAGTAGCGAAGACCAGGATGATCAGTATGAGAATAATCATTCTCTTCATCCTCCCCCAGGCCAGAAATCGCGGGATCAGGGAGGCGATCAGCACCCCGATCAACGCCGCTAAAAAGGCCAATCCAGCCGCGAAAAGCGGAAGTGATACGACGGCATATAGAGACATCTTATGAGTGATTCCATAAGCCAGCACGACGGGGAAGATAAGGAAGATGGTGGCCCAGGTGCTTAAAACCACCCCCTCCAGAAGAAGAAACCGGAAGATAATCGAGGGGGGAAGGGGCAGGGTATGGAGATACGCGGTTTCTCTGGCTTTAAAATGGAGTTGAAATGCAATTATCGTGTTGCTGAAGATCAGCATAAGAAAGAGGGCGAAGGTGAGAAGATAGATCAGCCGATCGATCAGGATCTCTCCCACACCCATAAATGTCTGGAGGAAGAGAAATGCCCGGTAAAATCCCCCGAATATCCCCGCCCAGACCACCAGGAGGACGAAGACAGCGATAAAGAGGCGAAGCCGTCCGGTCTTCCGGAGTATCCGGAAGTTATTTTTAAGCTGGTTTAAGCGGAGTTGAAATAAGTAGTGCATGAGTTAGCTATTGAACTTCCGCTCCCCGACGATAATTGTCGGGGGGGCGTTTTGTTTTGTGATGCCGGATTGTAGCTATTGAACTTCCGCTCCGGTGGGGTAAACCCACCGGGGGCGTAGACCCCTGCCCCGGTTGATTCAACCGGGGCAGGTGAATCAGTTCATTAGCTAACGCACTTATCCCCCCTCTTAAGCCGGATATGCCAGGCGAAGGCGACAACTTTCAACTTTAGGCACTTTCAACTCTTTCTCCTCCGTAACCCGCAAAAATACCTCCTCCAGCCGCCCATCAACACCACTCTCTTCCCTTAACTCAGCCAGGGTTCCGCAGGCGATCAACTCTCCTTCATGAATAATGCCGACCCGGTCGGCGATCTCTTCGGCAACGGCCAGAGTATGAGTGGACATAAAGACGGTCGCCCCCTCCCGGCAGCGTTCTTTAAGTATATCTTTGATCAGCCGGGAGGTTCTCGGGTCCAGCCCTACCATCGGTTCATCGATAATCAGAACCTTTGGATCATGGATGAGTGCTGAGGCAAAGACCAATCGCTGCCGGTAGCCGTGGGAGTAATTTTTAATCAGATTATTGGAGAGTTTGCCCAGACCGAAGAAGTCGAGATAATAATTGATTGAGCTATCCATTCCGCTTAGAGGGAGGTCATAGATGCGACTGATAAACCGCATAAACTCCCTCCCGGTCAGCTTCTCATAGAGGTAAGGAAAATCAGGGATATAGCCGATCAGATTCTTCGCCTCAACCGGGTTATCCTGGATACTGTATCCGCCGACTAAGGCTTCTCCCCGGGTTGGCCTGAGCAGCCCGACCAGCATCTTGATGGTGGTGGACTTTCCCGCCCCGTTCGGACCGATAAAGGCAAACAGTTCTCCGGCGGGAATCTCCAGGTTAAGATTCTTAACCGCCGTTTTGTCTCCGAATACTTTTGTTAATTGCTCGGTCTTTATCATATTATTTTCCCTCCGGAAAAATAATAATGTTTTAGGTTTCATATTTCGGGAGCAGGTTTTTAAATCGACTGAACCAGTTTTATTCCTCCGATTGCTTTTGCATTGTGGGAGGGGTTTTTAACCCCGATTACTCGGCCATCGGGATCGAGGTTAAAACCCTCTCCCACAATCCGCGTTATCCTCCCACCGGGCGTGACCACAACTTTCAACTTTAGGCACTTCCTATTATTTCCCCGAAGGGAAAATAATAGGAAATAAATACTCCACCACCCGCCGGTGCCCTTCCGATGAGAGGTGGAGAAGGCCGCGTCCGCTCTGAAGAAAGAGGCCGGAATCATAACCTCCGGTCTGTTTTTTAAATGCCTCCACCAGGTTGATATATTCGATATTATTCCCGGAGCAGAACTGCTCCAGCATGTGCTGGGGGAGTAGCACGGCTCCGGGATCTCCCCCTCGATTGAGAGCTTCCAGTTGAGGTCGGGCCGGGGCGGCGGCTATAATTAATCGTTTATCATCCGCGATCTTACTGATCGTAGGTTGAACCTGATTAGCCCAATCCACCCATTTCTCCGGCAGATATGAGTTAAGACAGGTATTGTTAAGATTGGCCAGAGGTTGGAGATCGGTCTGGTTCCAGAACCGGCCCCGAACTTTTTTCAGCGCCCGGGAGGTTAGTTTGGAGTGAGTCAATCCTCCCAGTCCCTTAAGTTCCGCCGACATCTGAAAACTATTGTCATTACTCCATACCCATTCAAAGCGGAGCAGGTCGTTCAGAGTGAAGATGATGACCACAGTATCAATAGGCAGATCGGAAAAATACCGATTGTAAGCTTCCAGTTCCTGATGAGTGGACCATCCCGGACAGCCGGTGTTTAAGAGCTGGTAGCTATTACCGGCCTGCCGGGCCAGTCGGCTGACAAAGATATCTTCATACGGGACACCTTCTCCATAGGTAACGGAGTCTCCCAGAAATAATATTTTTTTTACGGAGGGATCCGGGTTAATCTCTTCTTCCCCCAGTATCCCCCGGCTATTGGTGATATGGGGGAGGGTAGCGGAATCATGCCGCAGACCCCGAAAAGACGGTTTCAGCCGATAGGAGGTATAGGGATCGAAGATAAAAATGGAATTCGGAGCTTCCTCCATGCGTTTTTTCAGGATCTGCTTTTTCTCCTTGTCCAGTGGAATTCCGCTCGTTCTTTGAGACCTCTCCCAGATCACAACTCCAGCTATAATAATGCCGCCCCCAACCAGGACTATCAGGATAATAAGCACCAGCCATTTAGAACGATCTTTCATAATGAAATTAATCTTAGAATAATTTTAGTGGGTAGGTTTTTTTTATCTGGTTACCCATTCCCTTGTGAGAGGGGTTTTCAGCCTCGATTATCAGGCCGGTCTCGGATCGAGATTAAAAATCTCTCCCACAGTTCGCCTTGTCCAAGTCCCATTGGTCCTCCTGCCAGTCGAAGCGACAACTTTAGGCACTTTAGCGCACTTTAGGCACTTTCAACTTATTTCTATCGCACTTTAGGCACTTGCAACTTTTTCAAACGCACTTTCAACTTTTCCTCATCTTACTGCTTTCCCCTCCAGGTATGCCATGACAACTTCCGCGTTCTGTTTCTTCAACCCCCATCCGAAGGGCGTGGTAACCTCAACAATATCACCGGCTTTATCAAGATAAATATCCCCGGTTAGCCCTCCGTAGAAAGCCAGAAGATGATATCCATCTGCTGACTCTCCCGCAACCTCAAAACGGACCGTGCCTCCCTCCGGTCGTTCCGCGTTCATGCTGGCCAGGGGATCAAGGGCGGGAAGAGAGAAACTTTCTCCTTTTTTAAGGTTGCGCAGGGAGAGGAAAGGTGTGAGGGCATAGATCGGAAGCGAAGGGTGAGGGAGGGGAAAGGAGAGCTCCTTCTCGGTTGTTCCGGTTTTTATCCGGACCTCAAGGTTACTGTTGACCAGCCTGGCTTTCAGGTTTAGCGGTGGAGCGGTGGCCCCGACTGAGATAGTCAGTCGAAAAATATCCCCTCCCGGCGCGATCAGGCAGAAACTATGGAGATTAAACTGGTTGATTATCCCTTGAAAAGGAAACTTCAGCCAGATGGTGTTATCAAGAGCTGACCCATAGAATCCCTCTTCCCGGTAGGGATAGAGGACGGTATGAGAATAACCCACCTGTTCATCCCGAAAGAAGATACCCAGCCATTCATCTCCGACCAGTTCGGGTAGTCCGGCCCGGAGAAGAGGGAGGGAGGAGGATCCGGCAAAGGAAGGAAGAATCTCCTTTCGGAAGAAGACTCCCATCACCACGAGCCATAGAATCAAAACCAGGCCGGGGCGAATAAATCCGCGGATCTTACGATAGCTTATCGATTTAGGCATGATGGGATCTGCGAAAATATGATTAACTGTCTGTGAGCAGAAAAAAATGCAGGGCGATAGCCCTGCATTTTTCAATAATTCAATTCATCCCCACCTAAAGTGGGGATGAATTGAATTAATCGGAGACGATGATCTCCTTCCAGTCTTTTCGGGAGGGGGGATTGATCGTGGTGCTGCCGCTCCCTCCTCCCCCCCCGGCTCCGCCATTCGGGCCATTATAAGGAAACGGATAGCAGATTGAGCGGCTCCCGCCGATTTCCACGCTGTTAGCAATTATTGCCGCGTAGATCCAGCCATCCCCCTCAATCAGCATATTCGCGTTGGGGGCATAGAAACAACCCGCCGTCCCGTCGGCCGATCCGCCGATATTAACAGTGGTTCCGGTGGTGACAACATCAAACTGATCGGCTCCTCCCCCCACATTGAAATCCGACTCCCCGTCAAAGACAATATTATTTTTTACCGCCATGACAATGCTCGCGTTAGGGTCAAGGATCATGTCATTGCTTCCTCCGTGGTGGAAGTCCTCACAGTAAAAGGACATGTTTCCGGTATAGTGATAAGACTCACTCGCCCCACTTTCGAAGTTGTTGAATCTATATTGGGTGCCGGTGAAGTAGATCTCTTTCCAGGTCCCAACGAAGTTATGATTGTCGTCGATATAGTAATCATCATACCAGGCCTGACCCTCGCTGGCGGGGACCAGTACTCCTTTGTCCATTACCATGATAGTGGGGTCGTCCTTGGCGGTATAAGGAATTTCAGCGGACGATCCCCCGTTTTCCGCGGCAAAACCGCCGTGAGCGACGAAATAATCGTAGTCAGCCGTGTCGGTATCCCCGTCCCCATCCTTGTCCCACTGGGGATCGAGAACCGGATAGGGGGCATAAGTATGAGGTGGGTCAGACTCCCATAAACCGTCATAAGGCCAGGCCGGTGTCCCCCCGCTATAAGTTCCGGTCGCCGGCCACATATCCTCCGCCCATCCCTGTAATGGGGAACTATTACGAGCTCCAAAAAATTCCCGGGTATCACCAGTTTCCTCGGTAAATCCCACCGGAAGCTTGTTCCCCGCTATACAAGACCAACCTGCATCACAATAGGTTCTCTTGGTAGCGAGAGGTACCGCCGGATCCCATAAGATATCCACCATAGACTGAGGTACATTGACATGCCCACTGACCGTAACCGATCCGGAGAGGTATATCTTTTCGTTGCTCCCACAATGCCCCGGCCCCATATTAGCGGTGCTGGAAGGGGGAACGGGATATTGGGCCGGGTTGTAGGAGTAGCATCCCCCGGAGCCGGTCAGCTGGAATTTGGTTTTTCCGAAGATCCCGGTGCCTGGAGGGAAATAGCCCCCGCTTCCCCCGGTGGGCGCCGTCGGCAGGACCACCTGTTCGGATACGCTCCTAGAAGCTCCCCGGGAGTTACTGAGAGGGAAGCAGAGGAGAGCTATCAGACAAAATATTACTATTATCCATCCTCCATCAAACAATTTCATCGTCCATCCTCCTTTGGTATATTTAATGATAACCTGATTTGTCTCCGCCGGAAGCGGAGATAAATCAGGTTAATCGGAGACAATAATCTCCTTCCAGTCTTTCCGTTCCGGAGGGTTGGACGCGGGACCGCCCGGGCCAGATCGGAAGAGCACACGTCTGAACTCCAGTCACACTGATATATCTCGTATGCCGTCTTCTGCTTGAAAAAAAAAATACATCACAAACCTTATTTTTATTCCTCCCACCATATTCTCTCTCATATTACTATTCCCTCTTACTTGCTCTA
>CAKZYZ010000219.1 GCA_937885075.1 uncultured bacterium
GAGGTTGTCTATACCGATAGCAATGTCGGTTGGTCCCTGGCGGCATTTGATGACTGGGAGCAGAAAGAGTACAGCGAGACCGCTCCGCTCACCGCTGACGGGGTCCGGGTATATATTGCCTGCCGAGACGCGGATGAGCATAATAACAACAATGATGTTTATATTGACGTCTTTAACATGGTTCGGGCCCCTGAAATTGTAGTTACCGCTCCAGCGGCTGGGGATCCCTGGTATGTTGGAGAGTCCTACAATATCCTCTGGAATTCAGAAGGTATCTCCTCCAATGTTGATATCGATTACTCTACCAATGGTACGGCTTGGGCTCCGGTTACCTCCAATATCGCTGATTCGGGCACTCATACCTGGAACCCTATCCCTGACGATCCCAGTTCCCAGGCAGTGGTAAGGGTCCGGGAGACCGGCGGGGGAGGGGCATCAGGAGAATCCGGCCAGTTCATTATCGCCGAGCGGGACACTATCAATGTTACCTCTCCCGTCGGTGGAGAGACATGGTATCGGACCGTGGCATATGATGTCACATGGAACTATGGCCCGGCTGTCGGGTCATCCGATGTAGATCTCGATTATTCTATTGATAGTGGTACTTCTTGGAGACCGATAGCCGCGGGGGTGGGGATTGGATCGAGCCCCTACTCCTGGCCCATCCCCGCTGAAGACAGTGATCTCTGCCTGGTCCGGGTCACACAGACTTCCAGCGGAATCTCCGGAGAATCCCCGGCCGTATTTACCATGAACTCCCCGACATTTACCGTGACCTCACCGGCCGGTGGGGAATACTGGTACTATTCCGACCCTAAAACAATCACCTGGGTTGCTACCGCCGGGATTACCGGAAATGTCGATATCGATTATTCGATCAACGGTGCGTATGGCCCGTGGAATATAATCGCCACCAATGAGGACAATGACGGGTCATTCTCTTCCTGGACTATCCCGAATATTTCTACTTCCCAGGCCCGGGTCCGGATCTCGGAGGTCGGGGCCGGGGTCATCAGCATTCCAGGAATATCAGCGGATAATTTTACATTGAAAGGGACATCCCCCCCGGCGCCGTATCGTCCTTTTACCTGGACGGTAATGAACGAAATCGATACGAGTTGCTCGTTGAGATCTATCGAAGCTCTTGACGCGGACCATATCTGGGTTTCAGGGAGTTGCGGAGTAATCTTTTTCTGGGATGGATTGGAATGGGTGATCCAGGACGAAATATCAGATGTGAAGGACTTCAAAGCTCTGGCTCCGGATAATGTCTATGCCGGAGCGTATGGCGGCGGGATATATCATTTCGACGGGTCAACCTGGTCGATAGCAGCTTATGCGCCAAGAGATGTCCGGTCCATCGATGCCTGCGATCCCAATCACATCATGGCCGATTCCTACAAGAACCAGAAGGCTTTTATGACAACCGGGGAGACACCATTCGGTGCTTCTGACTGGACCAGTTATGATTTTGGCGGAAGTTCGGTGCGAAATGTTGTCTACTTAAAACCGGATCTGGCTTTTGCCTGTAAATCACCCGGTGGGAACGGCTTGATCTATAAATCCACCGACCGGCTCACCTGGACATATATTGCAGGTTACTGGGGTGGAATGAATAACAATCCCTTCGACGGCTGTCTCGATGAAAACGGTGATCCTCAACTCTGGATCGCTGGGGACTGTGGAAGAATAGGGCATTATGATGGGAGTACCGGTGTTTTTAGTGATCAGACCAGAGAGGTAGTTGGAGCCGGCTGGCCCAACTTCGAGTCCATCGCGGTTCTCGACGAGCATAATGTTTGGGCTTCCGGGAAGGGGGTACTTTACCGGTATGACGGTACGGAATGGTTTGTTGAGGATAATGATCTATCCACGTTCTATACTATCTCGGTAGTAAATGAACGTCTCGCCTACGCGATCGGGTCGACCGGTTCTCAGAAGATTTACATTGGGCGTGCCGAGGCTTCGCCGACTCCGACCCCCGAATTCACGACACCTACACCTGAAGGGAAGACTCCAACTCCTCCTCCTCCGCCTGGTCCGGGTCCGATCTCGGGCAGGGTATATGATCGGTTTACAGGGGTCGGAGTCAGCAATCTCTATATAAGAGCGCTCCCGGTGACAAGCGGGCTTATGCCGGGGACAGACACTACAGACTCTAACGGAAATTATACAATTCCCAGTCTCGATACCGGCTTCTATTATATGTACGTCGACACCAACACGGGGAGTGGGATCAAAGTATATCGTTCCCAGTGGTATAATCAGAAGGATACCCAGTATGAAGCAGCCGGGGTCGGATCTAATTCTATTGAAATCGATTTCCCTCTCTATGAGGTGGGAGTCCATCCCACACCGACCGTAACCCCTCCTCCCGTCTTCCAGCCCATCCGGGTGGAAAATGGAGACTATAACGGTGACGGTCTCTCGGATATCGCCATCTTCCGGCAAAGTTCCGGACTCTGGGCGATCCGGGCGGTTACCCGTATCTATTTCGGATCATCCGGTGATACCCCGGTCTCGGGAGACTACGATGGAGATGGGACCTCCGACGTGGCGCTCTTCCGAAGTTCATCCAGTCTCTGGGCGATCCGGAATATATCACGGACTTACTTCGGTGGTTCCTCCGACCTTCCGGTTCCGGGGGATTATGATGGAGACGGCTCGTGTGATATCGGTATTTTTCGGCGTGGTTCGGGGCTCTGGGCGGTAAAGGGTCTTACCCGGAGTTACTTCGGAGGCTCTTCCGATCAGCCAGTCGCCGGAGATTATGACGGAGACGGCCTGGATGATTTCGCGATCTTCCGGAGAAGTTCCAGCCTCTGGGCTATACAGGATATCAGCCGGATATACTATGGGAATTCATCCGATACGGTGGTTTCCGGTGACTATGCTGGAACCGGCACCGCGGCTCCGGCAATATATCGCCCCGCATCAGGTCTCTGGGCAATACGCAACCTGACCCGACTTTACTTCGGCAGCGCGACCGATCAACCGGTCCCGGCTGGTTTTTCCGGATCGGATGATATAGGTATCTTCCGGCCGTCCAATGGTCTCTGGGCGATAAGGGGAGTAACCCGGGTATATTACGGCACCTTCTTTGATCTGCCGGTAACTAGATAGTTTGGGGAATGGAGATTGGGGAATGGGGAATAGTCTACATAATCCCTATTGCAGGCTAACTATTCTAGTAGTTTGATTGCCCCTATAAAAATCGGGACAATTCCGAATCAGAAGGTTATCCCGTATTGTTAGTTGGTGTATGTTCTGAACAACAACTATTTTCATTTCGAATTACAACCGAAGAAAGTATTTCAAAACTAAGTTATCATCTTTATAGGCGATAACTTATCAAGGAGATACCCGCATGAAACGATCCTTTTCAATCTGGCTGGCCTTTACTCTTGTGGCGGCAGTCGTTCTAAATTTGACTATCTGCCTCCCGATTCTGCGGGCCGGTGACCTGAAGATAATGACCGCCAATGTCAGCAAGGTGGGAACCTATTCCCGGGAAGAGAGTATCCGCATTTTTCAGGGGATGGGACCGGATGTGGCCATGCTCCAGGAATGGGAGGTTACCGTGACCAATACCTATAGAAAATATGTTGATGATGCATTTGGCGCGGATTTTTATTATTATCTGGGGGATTCCAGTGGGAGTGGATGGGGATATATGCCCAATGGAATCGTCAGCCGCTGGGAGATTCAGACTGCCGGAAGTTGGCAAGATACTTCAATTTCCCCGCCGGCGGACAATGATTTCGCCTGGGCCGAGATTAATCTCCCCGGGAATGTTGATCTCCTGGCGGTCAGTGTCCACCTAAAAGCGGACTCGGGCGAGGAAGCCCGCAGGGTAGCTCAAGCTCAGGTGATTAAGGATTATGTAGAAGGTCACCTGGCGTTAAATCCTTCCAGCAGTTATGTCGTGGTCTGCGGTGATCTGAACGCCGAGAGTCAGTATGAGTGGTGCATCCAGACCTTCGCCACATTTCTGGAACCGACCAACCACCGGCCCGCGGATCGGCTGGGAGATGAAAATACCAACCAGATCCGGACCAAGCCTTATGATTGGATTATGCCCAACCAGTTGCTGGATGACCTCCATAGCACCCTGGTAATCGGAACTGAGAACTATACTTATCCCGAGGGGATAGTCTTTGACAGTCACGTCTTCTCCCGCTGGTCGGATACCACTACCGCGGGCCCGGGCACTCCGCTCTGGAATTTACCTCCGGTTCTCTATGGGGACTCACATAGCAGTGAGATGGACCACATGGGGATAATGAAGGCATTCGATATATTCCCTTCTCCCACGCCTTCCGTTACCCCGACAGCTACCGTACCTCCGACTCCTACCAGAACTCCGACTCCTATACCGACTTCCACCCCATCACCAACCCCGGTAATAACTCCCCCCCCTCCGATATCTCCAACCCCGTCGGTAGTACCGACTCCGAAGCCGGTAATTGGCCCTATCACCGGTCGGGTTTATGACCGGATAACAGGAGAAGGTATCCCCAATGTCTATGTCCGAGCCCTTGGAGCTCCCGGATCAAGCGCGGGAATCTCCGATGATGATGGTTACTACGATACCGGAGATCTTAACGCGGATCTATATACAGTTTACGCTGATGTATTTCTTCAGCGGGATTATAAAGAACAATTTTATAACCAGAGAGATACAATTATAGAATCCACCGATGTCCCCTCCAATTCATCGGGGATTGATTTCCCGCTCTATAAAGTTGGTGCCGTTCCTACACCCACGGCAACTCCAACGCCCATTTATCTCAATAGTTCGATCGACAGCGGAGATTATGATGGTGACGGTACCTCCGATATAGCCGTCTTCCGTCCCTCTTCCGGACTCTGGGCGATCCGGGGTGTGACCCGGGTTTACTTCGGGGGCGGGGGTGATCTGCCGGCTTCCGGAGATTATGATGGCGACGGAACGAGTGACCTTGCCATATTCCGGGATAGCACCGGCCTCTTGGCGATCCGGGGGATCAGCCGGACCTATTTTGGAGCAGGATCCGATATCCCGGTGCCGGGGGACTACAATGGCGATGGAATCTGCGATATCGGCATCTTTCGCGGCGCCACCGGACTCTGGGCCATCAAAGATGAAACCCGGGTATATTTTGGAGCATCGGGCGATTGGCCGGTTCCTTACAATGGCGCCCAGTTGGAGAAATACATTGCCATCTACCGTCCCTCTTCCGGCCTCTGGGCGGTCAAGAACTCCACCCGGTGCTACTTTGGCGGAGTCACTGACCAACCAGTTCCGGCCAATTATCATGGGCTATATCCCGATACCGCCCAGCAGGGAATCTTCCGGGCCGCCAGCGGCCTCTGGGCCATCCGGGATCTTACCCGGGTTTACTTCGGCGCCGCTAACGATAAGCCCGTACCGGGGAATTACCGGGGAAACTGGGGAGCGGATATTACTATCTTTCGGGCTGCCAGCGGTCTCTGGTCGGTGCGCGGCCTGACCCGGGTTTACTTCGGACAGAGCGGCGATATCCCCGTCGCCGGTCTGGCCATCAACCCGTCAAGCGGCGGAACGCCCTAAAGCCGGTCCTATAGTATGAAAGAAAAACCCCGTCAATGACGGGGTTTTTCTTTATGTCTATATGCTAAGAGTAAAAAATATTACAACTTTATCGGTTTGGAAATAACAGAATAATGCCGGATTTAAAACATAATAATTTTTACAGGGTAAAAATTATCGCCCACAGAGGTGCTTCAGCGGCCGCGCCGGAAAATACCCTGGCTTCGTTTAAGGAAGCCGTCCGGGTTGGGGCGGATATGATTGAACTTGATGTCCGCCTGAGCCGCGAGGGGGCGGTGATGGTATTCCATGACCCTGATCTATCCCGGACCACTGACGGTGACGGCCCGGTGGAGAAACGGAGATTGGCGGAACTGAGAGCGCTCGATGCCGGTTCCTGGTTTTCAGAAAATTTCAAGGGGGAGGGGATACCCATTCTGGAGGAAGTGATCCGGACTATCTTCTCCTCCCGGATCGAGCTATGTATCGAGATAAAGATCGATCCGGGAAGAGAAGAACTCCGGGATAAGCTGGTCGCGGATACACTCGAGATTATCGAGAGAACCGGTTTCTCGGATCGAACAATCATGGCTTCCTTCGACCGGGAATCACTCCGTCTTTCGAAAGCTATCAGTCCGGAGATCCGGACCGGTTTGATATTCAATCAGGCGGAAGTCTGGACTGAGTGCGAGGAAGAAGGATACGAGGGGATTGACGCTCTCTCCGCGTGCTGGGATATAATAACCGCCCCCCGGGTGGCCGCGGCGCATCGGGCGGGCAGAAAGGTTATCGCCTGGACAATCGACCGGGAAGAAGAGCTGAACCATCTTTTGCCGCTATCAGTGGACGCGCTGGCAAGTAATAATCCTGAATGGCTGATCGAAGCTTTAAGGGAATGAAGAAAGTAAAAAAAATATAGGCAGGACTATTAAAAGCAAGGTAATTAAAGGCAGAATGATTACGGGCAGAATGATAAAAAGGCAGGAAAATCAGGGCCTCGATGGTTATAATTTAAATTTACATAAAAAGGGCCGAGGATAGGCTAATCATTCTGCCCTAAATCATTCTGACTTTAAGTGAGGCCGAGGCGAGGCCAATAGTCTTGCCTGTAATGGTCCTGTCAAAATAAAGGGGGGGGGAGATAGTGGATAAACAATTAGTGCAAATTAGTGTAATTAGTGGACTGCATAGCCGCCAAGCCGAGGCGAAACAATCAGAGTAATCTGTGTAATCCGTGGACAAAAAAAGGGGCCGAGGCAGTGGATAATCCTATTCAATCACCAACCGCCGATGGCGGGGCAGGGGGAAGACAGTTAACAGTTTACGGTTATCAGCCCTGCCCGCCGTAGCCTTGGCGGAGGTTGGTTGACGGGAAAAACCACGATAATTTAGGATAATATTTTCTATTATATAATTCGTGTAATTCGCGAAATTCGTAGTTTAATTCAAGGGGGCGAGGTTGGGAGGCAATTAGTGTGAATTCGTGTAAATTAGTGGACTGCATAGCTGCCAAGCCGAGGCGAAACAATCAGAGTAATCTGTGTAATCCGTGGACAAAAAAAGGGGCCGAGGGAGAGGGAAGCTAATCATAAATCATCTGTATTATTATGAAAAAGACAATTCTATCTCTTATCTGTTTCATCTGTTTTCTATCATCTGCCTTTCCCCAGACCCGCTGGATGAGGCTTCACCCCGATGTATCCTGGAAGTATCTTGCCCAATGGGAGAATGAACACCAGTGGCTGACTCCGGCGCGGATCGGCAAGCTTCATTTCCAGAAACATGAAGTGGGCCGTGCCCGGGAACAACTGGAAGCGGCGGTGGCGGGGGGAGCCGAAGATGGCCGCCTCCTCTATGAGCTGGGATACTGTTGCCGGGTTCAGGATGATAATGATAAAGCTCTTGAGTATCTGCGTCAGGCCGCTGATAAGCTCGCTATTGATGATCCTGATCATATCTACTATTTTAACTCCGAGTATCTGATCGGCGCTATCTATGAAGAGAGAGATGAGACATCCCGGGCGCTTTCTCATTATGAAACCGCTCTCCTCCTCCGTCCGGATACCCCGGTGCTCCACTACCGAAAAGCTTACCTCCTCCATAAACAGGGCAATTTAGATCAAAGCCTTAATGAAATCGAAGAGGTCATTAAGCTCTCTCCGAATTCCGGGGCGGCGGCTTACTTGGCCGGGATCCTCTCTCTGGAGAAAGATGATCTTGCCGGCGGACGGACTTACTTCTTGAGCGCGGTTGAAAAGGGGGCTGATCCGGGTGCCGTGTACTACTGTCTGGGCTATATTTCGTCCCGAGAAGGGAGGAATGAAGAGGCCGCGGAAAATTACCGGAAAGCTATTCAAGCTGAACCCGATCACCGTGAAGCGATAATCGCTCTCGCCAATCTCTATTATGAAGAGGAAGATCTTCCCCGGGCACGGCAGTACTATGAGGCCCTGGTAAAGATGGAGCCGGGATCGGCCCGCCGGCATTATAATCTGGGTGTTGTCTATCGTGGCCTGGAGATGGATGAAGCGGCGGAGAAGGAGCTGGCGGAATCCCGGCGGCTTGATCCGGATCTGGCATTTCTGTCAAGACCAGCGGGAGATGATGTGCCGGAGTTATTTGCCGCGGGCGCCCGACTCCAGCAGGAAGGGAAGTACAGAGAAGCGATCGAGGTTTACCGCCGGGCGCTGCTCTCCGACCCATTCTATCTCCCCACCCGTTACAACCTGGCCATAGCGTATAACGCCCGGGGCGAGAGGACCCGGGCTATCCGGCAATACTCCCGCCTCCTCCGGATTGACCCGGATTTTGCCCCGGCCCACCTGAATCTCGGCATCCTCGCCTATGAGAAAAAGCAACGCACCGAAGCAGCGTTCCATCTCCGGAAATACCTGGCTCTGGAACCGGACTCCAGCCAGACGGACCTGATCAAGCGATATCTGCATGAGCTGCGGGGGTGGTAGGGGAGGGGAGAAACGGTAAGCGGTAAGCAGGGAGCGGTAAGCGGTAAACTGTAGCCGCGGTCGGTGACCGCGGAAACGAGGGCCGGGGTCACCGACCCCGGCTACAGGGCCAGGGCCCGCGGAAGCCAGGTTCAAGCTGTTGGCCGTTGTAGCCGCGGTCGGTGACCGCGGAAACGAGGGCCGGGGTCACCGACCCCGGCTACAGGGCCGGCGGAGTCCAGGGCAAAGTTGTAGCCGCGGTCGGTGACCGCGGAAGGATCCAATGAATCATAGGCATTTAAAACGATTGGATAGAATATGGAAAGATACCCCCATTTTTTACATCACTAATTGCACCTTCAAAAGAAAGAATATCCTCGATCATAAAGCAATCTCAGAGATATTGATTTCGGAATGGCGAGAAGCCAAAGATCGTCACGGATGGGCGATCGGCTCTTTTGTTATCATGCCCGATCACGTCCATTTTTTCTGTTGTCCTGCGTCAAGGGCAATAGCCCTATCGAGTTTTATCGGTATCTGGAAACAATGGACCAGCAAGCGCATTTCAAGGGAACTAACCACTGTAGCTACGGCCACTGATCGCGGAAACCACGGGCCGCGGTCGACGACCCCAGCTACAGGCACTGTAGCCGCGATCGTTGATCGCGGTCAATCCGGACCAGATATTATTCCTCAACCTATATGGCAGAAGGGATTTTTTGATCACCCCCTGCGTTCTGAGGAAAGCTATGACGAAAAAAGGGAGTATGTTTTAAATAATCCAGTTCGAGCCGGATTGGTTAAAAACCCGGATGATTGGAATTACTGGGGATATATTGATTTTTTATAGTCGGGACGGGGTGAGCTGAGATGGCCTGATTCCGCGGTCAGCGACCGCGGCTACAAGGCTTCTCGCAGAGGGCAACGGGATTGGGTGCTCTTCCGCGGTCAGCGACCGCGGCTACAACGCTGAACAGACCCAATAATTCAAGCAATAAGAAGAAAACAGCTTGTTTTTTCGCAGAAAAAACAAGTTATTCGTACTCGTCGGTCGTAAGGTCTTCTTCTCCGTCGACATACTCCATCGTCCTGATCGAACTGTCCCCGGAAATCTCCGCTTTCAGCGGACAGGTATCAAGCAAGTCGCAGTTCTTGCAGAACTTGTTCTTTTTGGGGGGGAAGTAAGGACTGTCTCCCTGGTCCGGGTCATAGCTCTCCTGGAACTTCCTGACATTCTCTTTCATCTCCGCGGCTACCGCGTCGATTGCCGCGACCACTTCAGGAAAATCTTCCGCCTTCCGGGTGGTGATCAGCTGCTCGTCAAAGTTAGTCATGAGCAAGGATAGCTGCTTGATCTTCATGTTGAAGAGAGTCTCACAGGCCCAGAAGTAGATTGTCAACTGATCATCTTCATCGGCGGCTGTCTGGCTCCGGCGGCTCGGCTCGGTCTTGTAATCCAGAATCTCATACATCCCATCATCAAGTTTGTCGATCCGATCGATAAAACCGTTCATCACCGCGTTCTTCCCCAGGGGAACCTCAAAATACTCCTCGATAGCATAGGCCGGGCGATATTTCCCATCGGCACAGTAGTGCTTGTGGTACTTAGTGATCTGTTCCACACCTTTATCATAATAGGTCTTCTTCTCTTTCTCATCCCGGTAACCTTCCGGGTAGTTATTAAAGGCATCATCCCAGAGAAGCAGGAGGTGCTTGAGAGAAGATTTCTTGGCGCCATACGGATCGTAATAATTCTCAAAGGCTTCATGGATGGCTTTCCCGAAAGAGAAGAACGGCTTCGGTTCCCGGCTGAACTTTCCATCCAGATAAGAACCTTTCCAGGCCCGCGGGCAACGCTTGTAGGAGCTGAGTTTTGAGTAGCTGAGCCGTATCCGTTCCCCGAATATTTCCGGTGTCTCCCCGGCAATCTCCCTCGGTGTTGTCGGCCAGGCGGGACAGGCGTCCAGATATTCACAGGAATTACAGAGGGAGCCTTTCTCGGCCAGGGCCATGGGCTCTCCGCTGCTCCCGGATAACTTTTTTGCCGCCGGGATTGCCTTCTCCAGCAGACTCAGGACCATACTCTTGCCTTTTGCCAGATTGACGATATTGGAGGCAGTCTGGTCGATCAAACCGGTTACCGCCTGGATATCCTCCGGAGTGGGGGTGACACTGATCTTCCTATTGGATCGGAGGTAGTAGAAGCTGACTATGGAGACCTTGCCATCCAGACGTTTATGAGCATTTGCTCCCAGGTAAAGTACCACCGCCTGCATATCCCGGGCCAGTTCAGCCGGCTCCATTACATTCTTTCCGGTTTTATAGTTAATAACTTCATAGGTTCCGTCCGGTAAGAGGTCCACCCGATCTACCCGGGAAGAGATGAAGCATTTCTTGGTCTTTACTTTGACCATCAGGCTGAGATATTTTACATCATGTTTTTCGGTGGAGTATGTTCTATAAAAATCTTTCAATATGCTCTCCGCCATTCCCCGGTATTGTTTTCCCTCGGCCTCATCCTTATAGCCGGACGGGTCCCAGTTGCGGGCCAGAAGATTAAGGAGAAAGTCTTCCGACGGGAGGGGAGAAGTGCCTTCTTTATGAAAATATTCCAGGGCGCTATGGAGGGCCTGGTAAAAACTTAGGCCGGGACTGGCTTTAGCCGTGGCGGTAACCTGATCGATATTCGCCAGTTTGTATTTTAACGGACATTGAAGAAACGATCGCAGCTTTCCCAGAGACAATTTGATGGCATCCATTGTGACCTCCTAAGTTAACGCCTGTGGCGCTAACTTACTGGAAGCACATTAAAATTAACGCCGTTTGCTGAATATTTGAACTATTAAGCTACTACAAATATCATAGAGAAGTCAATGGAATATATATTGAACCCATCCGGAGTTATGGTAATATTTCGGGAACTTAGCCCTCGGCTTCGCCTCGGGCAACTTTTCCTCTAAGGAAAGCAGGAAATCAGGAAAATTAAAATACTCCCTCCTCCTGCCTTCCTGCATTCCTTAGAGGTTATTGTCCCGGTAATATCAATTAAGACAACCGGGATCCCGAAGTATTTCGGGACCCGAGACTTAGAATTGAACAAACCGGTATCCCGAAGTATTTCGGGAGAGAAAATTCCGAAGCAGTAAATTTTTGTCCCACAAAAATTTAATAATGAAGAACACCATCAAAAAAACCAGGACAAATGCCTCCCGCCTGATTATTCTCTCTTTTCTGGGGACTATTCTTGCCGGAGCTTTCCTGCTGACCATGCCGTTCTCGACCCAGACACCCGGCTGTATGAATGTCGTGGACGCTCTCTTTACCTCTGCCTCGGCTACCTGCGTTACCGGTCTGATTGTCGTGGATACCGGGAGTTTTTTTACTCCATTCGGCAAGACAGTTATCCTGGTGCTGATTCAGTTAGGAGGACTAGGGATAATGACCATGTCCACATTCTTCCTTATTATGCTGGGCAGACGGTTGACACTGAAAGATCGGATCACGATGGAGGACACTCTGGGAGAGAAGAAAATTAAAGGGGTAAAAGGGCTTATTCTGATGATTGTGGGGATGACCATCCTGCTGGAGGTAATCGGTGCCGCGCTGCTGACTTTAAGGTTTTTCCGGGTCTATCATTATCCGATCAACAAAGCTATAATTCATGGGATTTTTCATTCCGTCTCCGCTTTCTGTAACGCCGGATTCTCCTTGTATCATGATAGCTTGATGAGATTCGGAGATGACTGGGTTATAACCGGAATAATGGGAGGGTTGGTCCTGCTCGGAGGGATCGGTTTTGTGGTCTGGTATAATCTTACCCATTGGTACTTCTGGCGCCGGGACCGTACCCGGAGAGGAAGGCTCCGGCTTCAGACCAAGATAGCGCTGGCTATGAGCGCTATCCTTCTGGTGATAATGTTTCTCTTCCTGCTGGTGGTGGAATGGAATAATACTTTAGAGGGCTTAACAGTGGGAGAGAAGATCTGCCGTTCCGTATTCCAGGCCATCACTCCGAGGACGGCGGGATTTAATACCATGCCGATAGACCGGTTAAATCCGGCAACTCTCTGGATTACTATTGTGATGATGTTTATCGGAGCCTCTCCCGGCAGTACCGGGGGAGGAATTAAGACCTGTACTTTTGCCGTTATCCTGGCCTCGGTCTATCGTATGGTCACGGGCAAACGGCAGGTGGTAATCCGGAAGAAAAGTATTGCCGAACATACATCAACCAAAGCTATCAGTATCGCGGTAATCTCCCTGGCGGTAGTCTTTGTTGCCTGTGCCCTTCTGCTGCTGGTTGAGACAACAACCAGCCGACAGTTTTGCGGAAATAGCTACATGGGTTCTCTTATCTTTGAGGCGGTCTCCGCTTTCGGCACTGTCGGCTTGAGCGTTGGAGTTACGCCGCATCTATCTTACCTGGGGAAGATTGTAATTATCCTGACCATGTATGTAGGGAGAATAGGCCCCTTAACCCTGGCTCTTTTAATCGGAAGGAAGGTCCAACCCCCGGCCATCATCCGATATCCCGAAGAGTCGGTCATGGTAGGATAATCAAAACCTAAATAATCATAGATTTTTATTTATTTATGGTATAAGTTATCACCTGCGGCGATAACTTAGTTTTGAAAAAAGACTAAGCCCAAAAAACTATTAACAGTTTTATTGTTAATATGTGAGAATACTTTTGTTCTCCCTATCCTCACTATT
The DNA here is from genome assembly GCA_937885075.1 of uncultured bacterium. Classification (GTDB taxonomy): domain Bacteria; phylum Auribacterota; class Erginobacteria; order Erginobacterales; family Erginobacteraceae; genus CAKZYZ01. The sequence continues at coordinate 13,207 of CAKZYZ010000219.1, forward strand.
TTTTAAATCAGGCTCTTGATTAATAACTGGAAATATTTGAATTAGTTAGTTAACATTAATAATCAAAATAAGTGTTGATATAAAACCAATCTATTTTTTCCAAAGGAAAAAATATTATGAAACAATATCTTGTCATAGGAGCCGGACGTTTTGGGAGCGCTGTAGCTGTTACCCTTTCGAAGAAAGGGAAAGAGGTGATGGTGCTTGATAAAGATGAACACGTGGTTCAGCGGTTAAGCGAGATTGTTACCCAGGCACTTCAAGTTGATGTCTCCGATGGTACAGCTCTGTCCAGCCTTGAATTAGGGGAGATGGATGTTGCTATCATCGGAATCGGTAATAGCCTGGAGGCGAGCATCCTGGCCACAATGCAGCTCAAAGAGATGGGGGTAAAAACGGTTGTCGCCAAGGCGACTACCAGATCCGATAAGAAGATATTGAGCCGGGTCGGAGCCGACCGGATTGTCTTCCCGGAGAGAGATATGGGGGAGAGGGTGGCCAACTCACTTGTCTCACCCACTATCTTTGATTATATTCAGGTCTCTCCCGGTTTCGGGATAGTTGAGACCAAAGTTCCGGATACTATGCAGGGCCAGACCCTGGGAGAAGCTAATGTCCGATCCCGGTTTGGAGTTGATATTGTCGCTCTACGGCGCCAGGCGCCCCGGCTCGATAAGAACGGTGAATCTGAACTGAAAGATACACTTACAATAGCTCCGCCTGCTTCTGAAATCCTGGGAAAGAACGATATCCTGATTGTAATAGGCGAAGAGAAAAATATTGAGAAGTTTAAATCTTCGTAATATGGGGAATAGGGTGGAGAAGTAGGGAGGAGGAGGGAGAAGCAGGGAGGGGCAGGGAAGAGCAAGGAAGCGCGGAATGGACAATAAATTAGGAGCGTCCCAAATTGTTGAGGTACTCGTCGATTCACCAATTGTCATTGTGAGTAACGAAGTGACGAATCATTATCAACTCGTTGCGTATCAAGAGATTGCGTCGCTCCTGCCATAATGTCGCGGGGCTTGCAAATATACCATTTCCATACCTACCTCAACAAAATGGGACGCTCTTAATAAATTGTAAGCATTCAGTGAACCCCGTCCTCTCGTAGCGGCTGCCTTTAGGCTGCCACACGATGGCGACCTGAAGGTCGCAGCTACGAGCACGGGGCGACGTGGTTCACTGAAAGCTTACAATAAATTAACAATGGAAATTAGTAATATGGCGGTAGCATTTTTTAAACGAAAAGAGTCGAAGTTGATCGAGGCGATCAATAACGATCAACAGAATCCGGACAATTATATTCGTCTGGGGAAATTATATTTCCTCAACGGAGAATATGATAAAGCCGCGGATATTTACCAGCGTGGTCTAAAGGTCTCACCCCGTGATATATCTCTGCTCTTCAATTACGCGGTAGATCGTGAAGCGGAGAATGAGTTCGATAGCGCGAAGAAACTATATCTGGAGATCCTCTCGATCGACCCGAACAATAAACCGACCCTGGACCGCCTCGATAAGATCACCTCTTTTTAAATTTCTTTGAAATTTAAAAAGTTATGAATATTGCTCTCCATCTAAATGAATGAATGTAAGTTCAAGTGTTCCCACAATCATATTCAATTCATCGGAAGCTGCCACCGGCGGTCAAAGGGCTGCTTCTGGCAAATGTTATTGGCTTTGTTATAGCCTGGTTAAGCGGGCCTCTCTCGTTTGATTATCTCTTTGGACTTACGGTTCCGAGTGTCTTCTCCCAGTTCAGGATCTACCAGTTTGTTACCTACCTCTTTGTTCATGGAGATCTCTTTCACCTCTTATTCAATATGCTGATTCTCTATATCTTCGGTAGTGAGCTGGAGAGATATTGGGGGACACCATACTTTATCCGTTATTATTTTATCTCGGGAATCGGAGCCGGGATATGTTCCATACCATTTATCTGGGGGATTAACGCGCCGCTGATCGGAGCTTCCGGCGCACTTTTTGCTCTCCTGGTCGCTTACGGGCTGCTCTTTCCGGAGCGGGTGATCACTCTGCTGGTCTTCTTTATTATTCCGGTTCGGCTGAAGGCCCGGCAGATGGTCCTGATATTTATCGGTCTTGAACTATTTCTTCTTCTCAATAGCGGCGGGGGAGGGGGGATAGCCCACTTTGCCCATCTGGGAGGAGGGCTGGTAGGATTTATTTATCTCAAATGGCCGATTATCCTGACCAAGGTGATTAATTATCTCGGCGCTCAAAAAAATGACCGGGGTAAACCTGCCGGGGGGGGATATCCCGATTCGGAATCCGGGAATAGAGAAATTGATTTCCGGGAGGAGCTGAACCGTGTCCTGGACAAACTGGCCCGGGGGGGATGGGAAAGTTTGAGCAGTCAGGAGAAAGATTTCCTTCACGACGCCAGGAATCAATTGTAATATAAATTAGCGCTTCGCGCTAATTTAGTTTTGAACCAAGACCGATATGATTCTATTGGGTCTGTACCAACTATTGTAATATTTTTCTGGTTGGTTTTGTTGAAATAATCTGATTCTTCCTTCGGAAAACTCAGATTATTGTCCCGGTAATATCAATTCGACAAACCGGGATCCCGAAGTATTTCGGGGAAATTCCGAAGCATGAACTTAGCCATCACTTCGCTCGGGCAACTTATTTAACCGGGGATGAAGCGGATTATGCTGGTTAAAAGAAAAACAAATCCGCCTAATCCGCTAAATCCGCGGTTTATTGACAGGTTATGGAAATACAGTAGATGAAATACCCGGATAAAATAATAATTGTTACCGTTATCTTGATTATTTGCCACCCGGCCGTCGGTTTAACCGGGGATGATCCCTCCGGAGAGACCTGGTGGCAGCTGGTCGAGCGGGCCAACCGGAACGAAGAGTATGTCAGCGCGCTCGACTATCTCAGCCGGATTGAAATAAACCAACCCGATAATCCGGAATTAGCCCGGGCCCGGGTAACCATCTTAAACAACCTGGGAAATAAATACTACCAGGAGAGGGATATCGCCCGGGCTCGGGATGTCTTCCTGGAAGCGCTGGAGATCGATCCGGCCAACTTCGTAACCCTCCGGATGCTGGGGGAGATATCCTATTTTTCGCAGCACCTTGACGATGCCGAACGCTATTGGAAGGAAGCACTGGCGGTCAAGGCTGGTGATCCATCCCTGAGGGCACAGCTTACAAAATTAAACAAAGAGAAAAAGGTGGAGGGAAAGCTGAACTCATCTTCCCTGGCAAATTTCGATATCCGTTATCACGGCGGTGATTCCAGTTATGACATTTATGATATTCAGAGTAATCTGCTGGAAGCCTATCAGGAGATCGGATATGACTTTAACTACTATCCGATCGGCTCCATCGTGGTGCTGCTCTACACGGGGGAAGAATTCTCCCGGCTGAGAGATGCCCCGCACTGGGTAGGGGCCCTTAATGACGGCAAGATCAGACTTCCGGTGCGGAGCGATCAACTGGATGGTGACGAGATAAAAGCGATCCTCTGGCACGAATATACCCACTCTCTGATTAAGGATGAGACCAATAATAACTGCCCTCGCTGGCTTCATGAAGGTCTGGCCCAGCACGAGCAGGCCAAGGTCATTCCGGTTGATGTGAGCCCTTTGGATGGGGCCATCCGGCAGGGGAAATTAATCCCCTTATCTCAACTTGATCGGGCATTTGGTTTTGATCAGTCCGGGGGTGCCGCCCGACTGGCCTATGCCGAAGCCTACTCGTTGACGGAATATCTGCTGGAGAAATACGGCTTCTGGAAGATAAATGTTATCCTTCAAGAACTGAAGAAGGGGAGGGGGTGGAGAGATGTTTTTGAGGAGGAGTTGTTGATGCCGGTTTCGGAACTTGAGAAGGAGTGGAGGGAGGCAATTTGATCAGAGGATCAGGGTATCAGATGATCAGGATATCAGGTCGCTCAGCGCAGGCAACCGGGTTTAAGGCCAAGCGTTCAACGACAATTTGCGAAGATTTGCGAGATTAGCGGTTTAATAAAAAGAGCCGAGGCGAGGGAAACAATCAGTGTAAATCCGTGTAATCTGTGGACAAAAAAGAGGCCGAGGTAGGGGGAAAAGAAAGTTGACAGTTGACAGTTGACGGTTGACGGAAATAATCTATCAAGTTTTCTTGGTTGTCTCTGTTTTTAATTCGTGTAATTCGCGAAATTCGTAGTTTATTAAAGGGGCCGCTGCGGGGGAAATAATCAGGACAAATTAGTGGATTGCAATAAATTTGTAGTGCGGGGTAAAAGAAGAACCATGAAAGCCACTGTAATAGTCAATCCCATCTCCAGCCGGATTAACTATCCGGATTGCGTTAATCGGATAAAGCGTGAACTGGAGCAAGGAGAATATCAGGTCATAATTCAGCCGACTTCGGCCCCCCTGGAAGCAATCGAACTCTCCCGCCGGGCGGAGGCGGAGGGGAGTGAACTTATTATCTCGGTCGGGGGCGACGGGACCCTCAATGAAGTAATCAATGGAATCTCCAGTCCGGTTACTAAACTGGGAATTATTCCCACCGGCTTGAGCAATGTTCTGGCGATGGAACTGGGTATTCCCGCTGACCTTGACGGGGCTATCCGGATTATTTCAGACGGTCATACCCGGTTGATTGACCTGGGGATTGTAAATGGGCGCTTATTCTCGACTATGGTCAGTGTTGGACTGGACGCGGAGGCGGTGAGGTTGGTAAATCCCGGGTGGAAGAAATTTATCGGTAGATACGCCTACCACCTGGCCGGGGCAAAGGCGCTGATCTTCTTCCGTCCATCTCCCCTTACAGTCCGGACTGAAGAAGGCCAAGAGCTCTCGGGTCAGTCAGTGGTAGTCTCCAACGCGAGTTTTTATGGCGGCCCCCATAAGATCAATCCCGAAGCCCGGGTTGATGACGGGCTGCTCCATTGCTGCCTCTTTGAGAAAGGCGGGCGGAGAGATTACGCGCGCTATTTTATGGGAGTGATCCGGAAAAAACATCATACCTTTGATGATGTTCATCTGATTAAGACCACCGGTATCCGGATAGATACTCCGGGGATGCCTATCCAGGCTGATGGTGATTATATCGGTCGAACCCCGGCCCGGATCAGAATCCTGCCGGAGCGATTGACGGTATGTACAGTTAGGCCGTTATAGAATAGACAGGACGATTAAAAGCAAAAAGACATTTGACAGGACGATTTCGGGACAGGACTATTAAAAGCAAAAAAGACATTAGACAGGACGATTGCAGTCAGGACTATTAAAAGCAAAAAAGACATTTGACAGGACGATTTCGGGACAGGACTATTAAAAGCAAAAAAGACATTAGACAGGACGATTGCAGTCAGGACTATTAAAAGCAAAAAAGACATTAGACAGGACCATTGCAGTCAGGACTATTAGAAGCAAAAACGACATTTGACAGGACGATTTCGGGATAGGACGATTAAAAGCAAAAACGACATTTGACAGGACGATTGCAGGCAGGACTATTAGAAGCAAA
>CAKZYZ010000220.1 GCA_937885075.1 uncultured bacterium
ACCGGTGCTGGTCGGGATTGTTCCCCGGAAGGAGTTGTGGCCGATTATCCGCAATGAGCGGTGGTATCACATACCGGTTTCCTCCGCTCCCCGAAACATCAAGTCTATCCGCTATCTGGCCTTTTATTTCCCGGCGGCCTTTGGTGAAGAGTTTCAACATAAAGTGTTCTACTATGCCCCGGTCCGGGAGATAAATGTAGCAAAACGGATTCAGTTTTCCCCGGGGATCCTCACCACCCACGGGCAGATCAGGATTACTACCGGATCAAGCTGACTCAAATCAGAAAACTGCCCCGCCCGATTCCCAGCAAGCGCTGGCGAAGAATAGTTCATATTCCCTCTACTTATGCGAAATTGATGAATGCCAGGGAGATAAATGACCTCTATGAAACCAGTCCTCTCGAAGACATAATGTATCAGGCCATGAAACAAGACAATATCCAGCCCGAACGGCAATTCTATGTAAAAGCGGGGGGACAGTTCTACTGTCTTGATTTTTGTGTCTTCTGCAAGGAGAGGAACATAAATATCGAATGCGACGGTGAGAGATACCATACACTCCCTGACGCCCTTACCCGGGATCGCAAAAGAAACAACGACCTCGCCAGCCAGGGCTGGTCGGTCATCCGTTTCAGCGGCGCCCAGATCAGAGAGAACCTGCCGGACTGTTTAAGGTTGATCAAAAAAACAATCCGCACCAACACCGGCACGGCAGATCAACCCGATTCAAACGTTAGTATGTAATCGCGTTAAATCAGCGCCGTTACTTCGTTTTCACTTTCTCACTTTCGCGCGAAAGCGAGAAAGTGATTTGAAGATTATTTCTTTTTTGGTGTGATAAAGTTGTAATCTCTCCCCGACTAAAAAATGTAGAGAGAGAGGGCTTTACTAATTTTGTTATTAACCGGATTATATAATCCGGTTAATAACATAAACGAGTAATATATATTATTGAGCCCAAATTCCTGGGACACCATACATAATTCGGCAACATCACAATGAAAAATCAATAATAATTAAGTAAGGTGTCCCCGGAATTTTCAAAACCCCGAGTATGAAAATTGAGAGGGAATGCTCTTATATCCGACCGTCGAGACGGATCTGCAGCTCCACTACGAACTCCACGGGCACCGGGTTTCCATTTGCACAATTGATCTTTCTAAAGATTGGCGCGATATTCACAGTAGGCTCATTGATTTTGTTATTGGCCCGGAACTAGGAGTGAGAGAATTCGAAGAGGAAGAGGAAAGATGGGTGGAGCATGAATCCATCGATAATCCATCGGCAGGGGGTAGGGGTCGGACCTGTGCAAGCATCTGGAGATAAACGTGTTATGGGTATTATAGGGATCCTGCTGGTCTTAGCGGTCCAGTTTTGGGGGTGAAACTGGCATTCTAAGGCCTGGTTTTTCTATTCACCACCCACGATTATCAATTTTTTTTGGAATAAAAATCGTACTACTCCGATTAATAATATGAGAAATATTTTCGGGCTTTAATCTTCAACCGTCAAAGGTGTTCGTCTACCAACAGTTGCCGGCTTGCTTATCTGCCCAGAGCAGCGGGTGACCTCCAAAGCGTTGCGGGGGATGGTGGGTTTGAAACCCCAGCAAGTCATCTGTCTGGACAACGCCTTTGGCGGGAACGACCAGCTCAAGACCAATACGGTCCTTGAAATGCGGGACCATGAGATCGAATTTCGGACGGTTAAAAATGATGAACATATACGAACTTCAGAGAAAGTTGGAAGATTTTCGCCGCCTCCCAAAAGAGACGGAATGGATAGAATTCAAGCACAACAATGAAAAGCCTGTGGAGATTGGCGAGTATATTTCTGCTATTTCGAATGGTGCTGTTCTAAAGGGGAAGAGGTTTGGATATCTGGTAGATCGGAAGAGCACACGTCTGAACTCCAGTCACACTGATATATCTCGTATGCCGTCTTCTGCTTGAAAAAAAAAAAAAAATATCGAAAACAAAAAAACGTATAAAAAAAATAAAAGAAATGTGCTGTATCTTGTATTAATCAATAAAC
>CAKZYZ010000221.1 GCA_937885075.1 uncultured bacterium
CTAACTCATATCTACGTTCTTCCGATCTTAATTTTTTTATTTCTTTTATATTTTTTTTATTTAATTTTGTTTTTTTTTTTTTTTTTTCAAGCAGAAGACGGCATACGAGATATATCAGTGTGACTGGAGTTCAGACGTGTGCTCTTCCGATCTGGTTGAATCAACCGGGGGTCTGACGGAAATTGCTTTTTCTCTTAACCAGCATCCCCGCAAAATGCCTTTGGCATCGCCGGGTAAAAGTCCGCTTAATCCGCGGTTAAAAAAGTTGCGAAGCTAAGTTCCTGTATCGGAATTTCAATAAGTTCGTAGTGCAGGACTTCAGTCCTGCCCAACGAAGGCAGGACTGAAGTCCTGCACTACGAGTTTGCGCCGAAGGAGCTAAGTTCTAATAAAAAGCCGGCCCTCCCATACAGGAGAGCCGGCTGAAGTTGCCATTCGGAGACTGCTGGATAAATAAACCGTCTATTTGATCAACAGTCTCTTGTCTCCTTTCCAACCCGGGAGGCACGGACGTTTCCAGCCGTACCCTATCGCTCTGCCTTCTTGCCGTAATTGGTTTAGAAAAACAGAGTCGGAGATTAATTTAGCCCCGCCGTCGGCGGGGCTAAATTAGTGGAAGACAGATTATCATAAAAAAATTGAAACAACAGAAAAAACTATTGACACTTTCAGTTATATTCTAAGGGATCTTATTTTTGCTACGCAAAAATAAGATTATTTGATATACATTAATATATTGTAGCTCGATTGATAAAAAAAGCTGCAAACGGCGTTAATTTTTATGCACTTCCAGTAAGTTAGCGCCGCAGGCGATAACTTAAATGTTTACAATATTAAAACTTATCAAACCTTTCTTTCTTCCCCCTACCCTGGTATTGCTGGGGATGGGCCTCGCTCTCTTCCTGCTTTTTCGCAAGAGATGGAGGTGGGGGAAAATCATCCTGGGCGCTATACTGGTTATTTACTATCTCCTCTCCACCGGGCCGGTGAATTATCTGCTGATCCGGAGTCTGGAGACGGCAACCCCGGGATTTCTGGGGACGGATTCGGGAGGGGGAGAACCAGAGGCGATAGTTATACTGGCCGGGGGCGCATGGCGGAGCGGACCTCTGCGGCCCCGGGATGAATTGGCGGGCCCAAGCTGGCGGCGATTATGGAGGGGGATTGAACTCTACCAAGAAATGGAAGGCCAGATCCCAATACTCTATAGTGGAGGGAGCGGAAATATCTTCGACGGGGTCTCTATCGAAGCAAAACTATCCCGAAGATACGCTCTCACAGCCGGGATCCCGGAATCTGATTTTCTGATCGAGACCACTTCCCGCAACACCTATGAAAATATCCGGGAGACCAAAAAGATCCTCGATCGGGAGTTCCCCAACTCTAATCCGCATCGCGTAATTCTGGTTACCTCATCCATTCATATGCCGCGGGCGGTCCTGATCGCGCAGAAAGCCGGTATCATCCCTATCCCTGAACCGGGTGATTTTCTTCTCCGCTCCTCAGGCTTTAATCTCCTCGATTTTTTCCCTTCGGCGGAAACTTTCCTGGACTCCACCCGCTGCCTCAATGAATGGCTGGGAATTATAGCCTATCGGATCATGGGCAGGTTGTGAGAAAAGAAAAGTGCCTAAAGTTTGAAGTGCCTAAAGTTATTCGCTTTCACTATCCCGTGAACTGCGTGCTATCTCCATCGGTTCAGGGTCGGAACCCCAGTTCAAGATTTTGGAAGCGGCGTTTCAGGGAGGACTTTACCTCCTTGATATCGACCCGGCCCCGCTCAATATCGTAAAAGAACGGATCCGTCGGCAGTGGATAAAACACGTCAAAACTATTACGGCGGACTATAACAAAGTTCTGATGGATCCCGTGAAAGCTGAGCGGTTCTTCCAGAAACGGCTGGGGGGAAAAAGGCTGGACCTGATCACACTCGATCACTCCCTCTACTATTGCTCGGAGTCAGCATGGGAAGGATTATTTGAAAATCTCTACAGGGCTATTCTTGGGCGGCGGAGCGCGATCCATGCCGTCCTGATGGCGTCAAAGAGCGATGATCAATATTCAGCCACCTGGCTATATAATCATTTTGCCGGGAAATATTTCGGTGAGAAGAACGATCAGGATCTGGCCGCTTTCGCGACAACACTCCGAAAGAACAAATTATTCCAGAATGTCCGGATCATATCCCGAAAACACCGGGTAAAGTTTTTTATCGATGACTTCGGGAAATTCATGGCGGTGATCTGGATGATCCTCCTCTATCCCAACGTTCACAATTGCACACCAGAAGAGAAGGGAGAGATTACCGAGCATATCTACCAAAAATTTTGACTCAATAAAAATCCCCTGATGCAACACCAGGACCATCTGATACTATATAAATAAAAGTTGCCCCGCTGACGGCGGGGCAACTTTTATGTTTTGAACAATCACCATAACGATTCTATTGACGTAATGTCAAAAATCAATCCAACAATTCCAACCAACATTATTTTCCGATCTATTACGATTCAGTAGACAACTCGCGCTCGATCGAGCGCGAGTTGTCTACTGAAGTAGTATCTGCGGTCGATGGCTGCGGAAGACCAAGCCGACAAAACAGTCGAAAATGTTGCCGCGGGCGACAGGATCGGAGGCAAGTACAAAATAACTTTTTTACTAAAAGCAGAGAATTTTCCTGCATACAGTGAAGAATATGAAAATAACAGTGGATATCCCAAATCCCCTTATTGATGAAGCTATAAAGCTGTCAAATCATAAATCCAAAACAGCAGTAACTATTACCGCGCTGGAAGATTTTGTCCGTAAGAATAGACTTAAGGAACTGAAGAAGTTCAGGGGCAAAGTCGCTCTGGATATTGATCTGGACAAATTGCGGAACCGTCAATAGCCAGGTGAAATACAGATCCGGAGGGGGGATGGAGGGGGGAGTTCAGCTGAACGCTCGGTGAACCCGCAGCCTTTATCGGGGTGGAGATAGCTGTTGATTACCCGGGCTTTCTTCTCGGAATATCCTTTTCCCGAAGACCGCCTCTGATTCAGGTGATCATAGAGGTAGAATATCCCGAACCCTTTGGCCCGGGTCAAATCGGCGTCAATCCTGTCCAACCTAATCCCCTCCTCTACCAATCTCTCCGCCGCTTCTATCTGAACCCGATAGGTAAGACCATACATCCCCCCCGTTCCGCCGTTTGCTTTGATGTATGATAGAAAAGTGATCCAGGTTATCCCACCCGAGATACAGATGAATACTCCCAGGAGAATCGGGAGATATACCGAAGCTGGTCCTTTCAGTTTCTTTTTGATTCTACCGGCAATAGCATCCATCCCGACACCGGCCAGGATCAGTACGGCGGGGAGACTGACCAGAAAATACCAGGGTGGGATTTTAACTCCTTTGAATAGATAAAGGATAATTGGCAGGAGCGCCAGCAATCTCACCCAGGGAACAAAGTATGAATCCTTCTTCATTCGAACAAATAACCCGGCAATGACCAGCAATAGAAATAGTGCCGTTCCAGCCGTCGCGATCGGGGAGAGCCAGGGGTGAGTGATACCCAGCGGAGTCCCGGCCAGAGATTTAGTAACGAATTGCGAACCCTGGAAGAAAAATCCGAACCCTCCGGCAAATGATGTCTCTCCAAAGATTCTAATAAGGTTTACCGCGTTCCGGAGGAGAGGGACCGGTTCGCTCAACCCTCCCGCGAAGGCCTGCCGGATTGACTGAAAGTTGGAATGAATCAGAAAGTAGAGGTGGGGGAAGAAGAGGATGAATCCTGCTAGAAATCCCGCGAAAGCCCATAACCATCGGACTCGTCTCTTATAGGCGGAGACCGCGAACCAGATAAGAAAAAATACCAGGATACAGTAAGCGGAATAGTGGATCTGCCAGATCAGGCTGACCAGAGGACCGGACCAGAAGATAATCCGGCTGCCGGGGCGGCGGGTACAATGGGCGAGAACCAGCATGAGGAGGATAATAAAGAATAAAAGCGTACACTGGGGCCAGATCATCCGGGAGTAGATAATCAGCCAGGGGTGGACCGCCATGAAAGCGCAGGCCCAGAGACCGGCCCGGGGGCGCCCGATCTCCACTCCCAGCCGATAGATGAGCGGGATCGCGGCAATATTGAGAGCGGTAATATATAAGCAGATAATCAGCGGCGCGGAGGTCAGCTTGACCAGGGGGTAGAGAATAAATATGAACCCGGGAGGCATCATCACGCTCGCCCCGCTCATCTGACCATAGAGCGGAACCCCGTGGGTCAGCCAGAACCTGGTGGTCAGGATGGCTGTCACCCCGTCCATCCCGAATTCGATCTGATCGAAATAGATCAGCCGGAGAATTGCGCCGATGATTACTGAGAGGAGAGCCAGGAGGGTGAGGGATATCGGCTTAAGCCGGATTTGGAGGTTGTCTGGTGAAGGCGTCATTGAGTTTTTTTTTGGGGGGGGTAGCCGGCCAATTGATCGGACGGATCGGTCGGATCGGTCGGACCAGTCGGACAGGTCAGACAGGTCGGACGGATGCGCCACGCGTCGTGGCACTTCCCTGCTCCTCCCTGCTTCTCCCTGCTATTTCCTACTCCTCCCTCCTCCCGCCACCTTGATCTCTCGCCCGGTGATCGCCCGGTAGATCACCTCGATCAGTACGGCTACCACCAGCATCACCACCAGGACCAGGAGATTGCCGGGCGCGGACGAGGCTGTCTGCCATAGTAACGCTGCCAGCGCGATCAGGCAGACCACGAAACCGGACCAGGAGATCCATTTTTTTCCTCCGGTATTCTTTGCCAGAAGAACATTGGAGAGGTTGACCATGGCGAAGATGATCAGAAACCCCGCGCTGCCCATTGTAGATATTCGGTCGACACGGAAGAGATTGGCCATCAGGAGAGAAAGGATGCTGGTAAGAAATAACCCCTCCAGGGGAAGAGGCGATCTCTTTCCTATTTTCTCCAGCATCTTCGGCAGTTCACCGGTCTTGGCGATGATATAGCTGATCCGGGCCGAGCCATAGAGGGTAGCGTTGATAGCCGACATAGTAGCCAGCAGCGCCGCGATCGCCACCAGAACAAATCCAAAATGACCCAGGCTCGGTTCAGCGGCGGCGGCCAGGGCGTAATCCTGAGCGGTTTCTATCTCTTTAAACGGGAGATTGCCGACGGTAACAATTGCTATCACGATATATAGTACGATCACGAATCCGACCGCGGAGTAATAAGCCCGGGGGAGATTCTTTTTCGGGTTCTTTACGTCGTTGGCGGTGTTGGCGATCAGTTCGAATCCTTCGTAGGCGACAAATATGATCATTCCGCCGGCCATCAGGGAAATAAGATTGGTCATAGAGAAACCATGGCCACCCCCCATCACGTTTTTAATATTGCCCCATTGCTCCGGCAGCATGCTGGACCATTTGACAAAGAACATCCCGGCAGCTCCAACCACGATCAGAATTGTCAGCTTAACCGCGACAATATATTTCTCGGCCTTCCCGACGAAAGTTGCCCCCAGCATATTGATCAGGGTAAAGAGAATGATCACCGCGGTTAAGATAACATGTTTCCAGATGGCATGCTGGTCGGCCGGGAAGAAAGTAGCGCCGTAACTGCCGCAGGCATAGGCATAGAGAGCGAGAGTAACCAGGTAGCTGAGCCAGAGGAGAATATTAAGACTTCCGGTGATCCGGCCTGTGCCGAAGGCCTGGTTAAGAAATGTTACGGTTCCTCCTTCGCTGGGATATCGGACCGAGAGCTTGGCGTAAGAATAGGCGGTAAGAGCGGCCACGATCCCGGCCAGGGCGAAAGCGATCGGGGTCCCGCCGCAGGCCAGGGTAACGGCAAGACCAAGAACCGCGAAGATCCCGCCGCCCACCATTCCGCCAATCCCGATCGATGTAACCGCCAGGAAACCTATTGTGCCTTTGCCGGAACTTGTTCCACCATCCGGGGCTGTCAGCGCTGGAGTTTGAACTTTATTCATGACTCCTCCTTTCCTATTTTCTCTGCGAAAGAATAAGAATATGTAAACATTAGAACAACATTACAGAATATATTACACCTTATATCGAATCCAGACAATTCATTCTTCCAATTTCAGCGGATTTTGCTTGTTATCCCCTTGATCCAATCGTGAAAGACGGATATTATCCTTGTTGATACTAATTGGTGTCTGGCCGAAAAAGCAGATAACTGATTGACCGGATTGTGTTTTATTTTAATCAGCATAATCCGTTTAATCCGCGGTTAGATAAGTAGCGAAGCTAAGTCCTATGAAAAATAGAGATCTATCCATGGGAGTACACCAGCTGCTTCCGGTGCTGGAAGAAGAGGACGCGATCGGAAACTACGCGCTGAATCTCCGCGATGCTCTCCGGGCAGAGGGTTTTGACTCGAAAATCTTTGTTTATGAGACCCGGGCCGGACGGGAGGCGGAGACACTCCCCTTCCAGGAACACCGGCGGTTCAGCGGCCCGGAGAATATTCTCATATTCCATACCGCGATCGGATCTCCCCTGGCGGACTACTTTATCTCTTGCCCGGATAAGAAACTTCTGATTCATCATAATATAACCCCGGCCCGGTTCTTCGCTCCCTGGGACCGGGAGGTCGCCTACCTGGCACATCAGGCCCGGCAACAACTCGCGGAGATGGCGGATCCGGTCTCAGCATCACTGGCCGACTCACCGTTTAACGCGAGAGAATTGATAGAACTGGGGTACCCCGACCCCGAGATCATCCCGCTGATCTTTGACTGGGATAGATTAAACCGTCCGGGGAACCCGGAGATTACTGAGAGATACCGGGACGGGAAGACCAACCTGCTCTTTGTAGGGAGAGTAGCCCCGAATAAGAAGCAGGAAGATCTCCTCCGGATATTTTCTTCCTATCAAAAATATTTCAACTCCGCATCACGCTTAATCCTGGTGGGGGAAGATAACCGTTTCCCCTCCTATCGGAGAGCGTTAGAAAAAATGACGCATGATCTCAAACTGGAAGAAGTTATCTTCACCGGAAAGGTCCCCCCTGAGGATCTCCGTTCCTACTACCGATCCTCTTCGCTCTTTCTCTGTATGAGTGAACATGAAGGGTTTGGGGTTCCGCTGGTGGAGTCCCTCTTCTATCGGCTCCCGGTGGTAGCCTATGATGCCGGGGCGGTGGGGTCTACTCTGGGAGGATCCGGGGTCCTGGTGAATAAGAAAGATCCCATCAGGATTGCCAGCCTGATTGACAGAATTATGACCGATAACAAGCTATGCGAGACCATTATCAAATCTCAGGACCGGAGACTGGAATATTTCAAATCTTTCCCTTACCGGGGTAGGTGGAAGGCCATGATAAATCGGATTAGGTATAAATAACTCATGCCTGAAATCTTGCTGACAATTGGGAAAATCATCTGGATCGCTCTTTTATTGCTGATCCCGGGAGGGCTTACTCTTCTGGGCGGTCTGAAGGCGGGAAGGATAAAATATATCAGGGGATGGGGAGAGTTTATCTTCTTCTCGTTTATGGGAGGCTTCGCTCTTCTCTCCATCCTGGGGCTGATTACCGCGCAAATGGGGATCTTCTCCATCCAACTGATCACAGGGCTGCTCTTCATCTATTCCCTGTTGATTCTCATACTATACCGGCCAGAGGTTGATAGTATCAGCGGTTATCTTAACCCGGATGACTTGCCGGATCGCGGATGGATAGCGAAGTCGGCGCCGTTCATTCTGCTCTTCATTCTTCTGATAGCCGGTATCCTCTTCTTCCGGCCGACCGAATATATCTTCGGGGGGTGGGATCCCGGGGTCTATATCAACACCGCCGTTCATATCGAACGGACCGGAGCGATCGTTATCGAAGACCCTCACCCGGAATATGTTTCACCCGGAGAATGGGCGTCCTATTCACGGAGACACTCCTCGGGCTATTCGGAGAAGTATCCGGGTTTTCGCCGGACCGGGACGGAGGGAGATCGCCTGCTCCCCCAATTCTATCATCTCTTTCCGGTCTTACTGGCAATATCATATTTCCCCGCCGGAATGAGTAGTATCTTCTATCTAACTCCAATCCTGGGGTTACTCTCTCTACTGGCCATCTACTTAGCCGTCTCCGAGATGATGGACCGGAAAGTGGCCCTTATATCCGTTTTTTTAATCGCCGTCAATATGGCGGAGATCTGGCAGGCCCGATCCCCGGTCACGGAAATACTCAGTCAGTTTCTTCTCTTCAGCGGTCTGTTTCTCCTGACTCGATTCCTGAAAAAGGAGGAGAATTATACCGGCTGGCTGGCGGGGGCTATCTTCGGGGTACTGATCCTATCGAGAATCAGCGCGCTCCTGATCTTTCTCCCCCTGGCAATATTCTTCTATTACCGTTGGTTCAGATCCTACCAGAAAAAGGACCTTAATTTTATCCTGCCGTTATTAGCGTTAACCGCCTATTCCCTCTTATCCGGAATCTTCTTCGGGGGACATTACATCAAATCGGCATTTGATAATTTCCTGGGGGCGGGATCACTCTGGTTCTGGCTTCTCCCGGCTGGAGTCGCGGTTGGCGGACGGATGACTCCGAAAATGAATCGAGAGGTTTTACACCGTTTATTTAACCGGCAGGGGCTGCGCTGGGCGGCCTGCGCGATTATCATTGCCCTGGTCTTTTTCGGGTATTTCATCCGGCCCCATGATCCGAGCCTGAGCGCGGACAGGACCAATCTGATAGAACTGGGCTGGCTCCTTACCCTCCCGGGGTTGATCCTCAGTATTGTCGGGATCTGCCTGCTGATATTGAAGAATCACAGAGATTCAGTCTGGGTATTTATCCTGGTGACATTGACATTTGCCATCGTCTTCCTCTGCCGGCAGCTTATCCACCCCTATTATATGTGGGCGGCGAGGCGATATATGGTCGTGGTTGTTCCCGGGTTTCTAATCTGCGCGGCCTGGTTTATGGCCCGGTTAGGCCGGGTCCGGATTGCCCCGGTACGCTGGATAGCGGTCATTCTCTTTCTTCTGGTCGCCGGTATGGAAGTTCACGCCGGTCGAGCACTCTTCACTCATCGCGAATATCGGGGAGCGGTTGCCTTCATGGACCGGATGGCCGATCTGGTCCGGGATGGTGATCTAATATTGGTAGAGGGGGAGAGCATCGACAAACTGCCCACGACCCTTCACATGGTCTATGGGTTTTCCGTATTACCTATCTATAGCCCGGGGCCGGAGATAGAGACGGTCATCTCAGGCCTGATTCATCGGATAAAGAAAAATGAGGAGGCCGGGGAAACATTCCCTATAGTCTATCTTATTACCGATAAAAACCCTCCTCCCGTCCCAGGTGTGGTTATTAAACTCACTGATCAGATAAGTTATCACGCGACACTCTTCGAACGGAGCGGCATACATCTCCCCTGCTCTTTAGACGATAATGCCCGTGACGGAAATATTAGAGTGAAAATCTTTCGGTTGCTGCCGGATAATAATTTCTTATAATAGAACACTCAGCCATATCTTCATTTAGGCAACTTTACCTCTAAGGAAAGCATGAAAGCAGGAAAATATAAAATACTCCCTCCTCCTGCCTTCCTGCTTTCCTTAGGGATTATTAAAATTTCGAAACAGTAAATAATGTTTGAGCAATTACGGACAATATTTGAATGGAAGGACCTGATCCGGAATCTGGTCCTCCGTAATCTCCGGATCCGCTACAAGGGGTCGGCACTGGGATTTCTCTGGACGATGATAAATCCCCTCTTCATGATGGGGATTTATTTCCTCTTCATCAAGCTGCTGAAGATCAAGATCGATCTCCCTCAGCTTCTGATCGGGATTCTGGTCTGGCAGTTCTTCGTGATGTGTCTCTCCGACTCGGTTAACGCCATCACGGGATACCCCTCCCTGATCAAGCGGACCTACTCTCCAAAGTATGTCTTCCCTCTCTCTATGGTCCTGGCAAACCTGATCAATCTGCTTCTCTCCCTGGTTGTCTTTATAGCCTTTATGATCGTTTACACATTAGCTTTCAGCGTGCCCCTGCATACCGGATTCGGGCTGCTCCTTCTGCCGGCAGCCATTATCATTCAGGCAATGCTGGTCCTGGGACTATCCAACTTCTTCTCCTGCCTCAATGTATATTTCAAGGACATTGAGCACATTATGTCGATCATTCTCCTGGCCTGGTTCTTCGTCAGTCCCATAATGTATCCGCTTGAGCTGGTGGCGAAGAAGACGGCAGCCATCGGACCCTGGGTCCTCAATCTCTACATCCTAAACCCGATGACCTCAATCGTAATTTTTTACCGGTATGTCTTCCTCGGCCTTCCTCCACCGGCCAGCATATATTTCTATATATCTCTGCTCCTTTCTCCGCTGATTATGATTGTCGGAACCATGATCTTCCTGAAAAAGTCACCATATTTTGCCGATGAATTATAATTTCAATAACCCCTAAGGAAAGCAGGAAGGCAGGAGGGGGATGCCTTTAAATTCTCCTGTTTTCCTGCTTTCCTTAGAGGTAAAGTTGCCCGAGTAAAGCGAGGGCTAAGTTCTAGTAAATATGAACGCGATCGAAGTAAACAATCTGGGGAAAAAATTCCGGCTGCGCCACTCGAAAGGGCAGTCCCTCAAGGCAACCATCATCGACCGGATTCTCAACCGGGAGACACGGGATGATTTCTGGGCCTTGAAGGATATTTCATTCTCCATCGCTCCGGGTGAGACAGTCGGAGTGATCGGACCCAATGGATCGGGGAAGACCACGCTCCTTTCGATTCTGGCCGGAGCGATGGTTCCAACCGTTGGATCTCTTGATATCAGGGGTCGAATAGGCTGTCTGCTGGAGTTGGGAGCGGGCTTTCACCCCGACCTCAGCGGAAGAGAGAACATCTACCTCAACGCCTCAATTATGGGGATCCCTCAGTCCATTATTGAAGCTAAATTTGACCAGATCGTGGAATTCTCCGGGTTGGGACATTTCATAGAAACCCCTCTCCGGTTCTACTCCTCCGGGATGTCCGTCCGCCTCGGATTCTCGGTTATCGTGGTGGCCGATCCAGAGGTGCTCCTGGTCGACGAGGTCCTGGCGGTGGGTGACAAAGCCTTCCAGAAGAAAAGCGCGGAACGGATGCATCAGTTTAAAGAGGAAGGGAAGACAATTGTGGTCGTCTCCCACGACATGAGCGTGATCAGAAATTTCTGCGATAGAGTCATATATCTGCAGGAAGGGAAGGTTATCCTGGAAGGTTCGGCTAACGATATCGTCAACCGCTACACCGGAGATGTCCAGGCGCAACTGATCGAGGGCGGACCGGGCCAGGGGAGGCTCCATGAATGGGGAAACCGGGAAGTAGAGATCCGGAAGGCATCCCTTATGAATAATCTCGGTGAACAGATCTTCAATCTAAAAGGGGGAGATGACCTGATAGTTACTATCGACTACTTCGCGAAGAATCGGATCGAAAATCCTGTATTCGGTTTCGCTATCCATAACTCCGACCGGGTTCTCTGTTTCGGAAGTAATACCCAGATTGGCGAATTCATGGTCGGTCCGGTGGAAGGCGAGGGAAAGATCAGTTTCCGGCTCAACTCTCTTCCCCTCCGGACCGGAGACTACTACTTATCCCTCTCCATCCATTCTCAGGATCACCTGACCGACTACCACCGCCAGGAGTATTTTTATCCCTTCACCATTCTCTCCTCCGGAGAGGGAGAAGGGCTATTCAGTATTCCGGTGGAATGGAGGGAAGAGAAGTTTAAAGTGCCTAAAGTTTGAAATGCGCTTCAGCCAGAGGCTGATCCGCCTCTGGCGGAAAAGTGCCTTCCTCCGTCGCTAAAGCTATGGCGGATTTAAAAAGTTGCTCGCCTTCGTAGTTAACATAGGCCGTAAGCCGAGGTCAGGGGAAGGGGAAGGAGAATGTCCAATGGCCAATATCCAATTTCCAAATGCAAGGCTTGAAAAACTTTACGATGAACGTCCAACTCCAAACCTACCAAACGGAAATACACTTGCATATAGTGACACTATATACAAGTACGGTTGCATATGGTAACACATCAATCTAACCGGATTGATTAAAATATTGAGAGGTAGCGATAATGAAAAATACATTTGAGATCAATACTCCCGGGATTGATGTTCAGGCAATTGTCGCCACGATCCGCGAACGAGTCGAAGAGAAGAAACGGGACGGAGTTTACGATCAGTATAATATCTCTCCCGCCGTCGCCCTCGAGATAGATAATCTCAAAACTGATGAGGACTACCTGAACTATTACCTGGATACAATCTGGCGGGCCGCCGACATCGACCTGGGAGATTTCCCCATTCACAGCAAATCTCCCGTCGCGGGCCGCCCGGTGGTCTTGCTGAAAAAGATCATCTGGAAGCTCATGAAGTTTTATACCTTCCGTCTCTTCTCTCAGCAGAAAGACTTCAATGTCAAAATGGCCAGTATTGTCCATGGACTGGATATGAAATACGAAGCGCGATTCGCGGCCCTGGAGGAGAAGATGGAGGACGAAGAAATTAAGAATGACGAAGGACGAAAGCCGAAATAATTAAGAATTAAGAATGAACGTTCAACTTGCAACGTTCAACGACACCAATGTCCATTTGAAAAAAGAGAATAACGAACCGCAGAACGTCGAATGATAGGTTTTACAGGTAACCGGCATGGAAAAATTTGGAACATCAACACCCCGTCGCATCGCGTATATCTGCCCTCGTTACGCGGTCGGCGCGGCGGGAGGAGCGGAGACCTTAATCAAGAACTGGGCCGAACGGATGCAGGCCCGGGGACATTCCTCCGAAGTCCTGACCACCTGTGCCCGGGACAACACTACCTGGGAGAATGAACTCCCTCCGGGAGAAGAGATAATAAACGGGGTTACCGTACGCCGGTTCGAGGTAACTTCCCATAATCAGGAGAAGCAGGATTATCTGGGAGAAAAAATAAGTCACGGCCAGCCGCTGAGCCTATCTCAGGAAGAGGAGTGGATCGATTCGGTAGTCCGGAGTGATGAACTAATCCATTTTATTGAGGAACACCACTCTGACTATGATTATCTCATCTTCGCTCCTTATCTCTTCGGAATCACCTGCCGGGGGTTGGCAATCGCCCCGGAAAGATCCATCCTGGTCCCCTGCCTCCATGATGAGCCCTATGCCCGGCTAAAAATATTTCGGAAACTGTTCCAGCAAGCGGCGGGAATATTCTTCAACAGTGAAGAGGAGCAGGCCCTGGCAGCCCGGATATTCTCTGTCGACGAAGTAAACAGCGGACTGGTAGGCATGGGGATAGAGCCACCGGAAAGTTTGGACCCGGAGGCCTTCCGGAAAAAATACAAAGAAAAGTCCCCTTTCATGCTCTATGCCGGGAGGCGCGAAGGGGGAAAGAACAGTCCGCTCCTGATCGAGTACTTCCGGATCTTCAAACGCCATCACCGGACCGAATTAAAACTAATTCTAATCGGATCCGGGGAGGTTGATCTGAGAAGAGAAGATAAAAACAATATCCGTGATCTCGGCTACGTCTCCAGTGAGGATAAATGGAACGCTTACGCGGCATCCGATATCTTCTGCCAGCCGTCCCACAATGAAAGCTTATCGATCGTCCTGCTAGAGTCATGGCTGACGGGAAAACCCGCCCTGGTCAGCGGACTCTGCCCGGTTACCCGTGACCATTGCCTCCGCTCTCAGGGAGGTCTTTTCTTCCGTAACTACTACGAGTTCGAAGAATCTATTCTCTATCTCCTGGAGCATCCCGATCAGGCGAAACTGATGGGAGCGAACGGCAGGCAATATGTAAAAGAAAATTATGCCTGGGAGAAAGTACTGGACCGGTTGGAAGAGGCCATACTATCGTTGGGGACCAACTCAAGGCGGAGGCGAGAATACCAGTCGGACAAGTCCGACCAGTCCGACCGGTCCGACAGTTTTTCGCCGGAAGAAATAAAATGAGAATTGACCAGATATTACCGGCCTTCACGGGAGGAGACGCGATCAGCAATTATGCCGTGGAACTCCGTAAGTTCTTCCAGAACTGGGGGTATCACTCCGAGATATTCGTGCCCGCCGCTAATTATAATGCCGGAATAGACCAGGTCTGCCGACCGCTCAGCGAGCACTCCAGATTGAGCTCTTCCGAAGATATCATCATCTATCACTTCTCTATCGGTGACATAACCGCTGACTACTTCCCGAAGGCCGACGGCATAAAGATAATTATTTATCATAACATCACCCCGGCTCATTACTTCGCGATAGTAAAACCGGAGATGGCCATCGCTCTCAAGCAAGGCCGACAGAAACTGCTTGAACTGGCATCGGTCACCGATCTGGCCCTGGGAGTATCGGAATATAACCGGAAGGAACTGGAAGCTGCCGGGTTCCGCCGGACCGGTGTCATCCCCCTGACCATCAACTGGTCCGGGATGGACGGAGAACCGGACCGGGATCTCATAAACAAATATAGGGGGAAGGGGGAGATTATTCTCTTCGTGGGCCGGGTGGTTCCCAACAAAAAAATAGAAGACCTTCTCAAGGCCTTCTACCATTTTAAATTAATCAAGCCGAAAGCCTCTCTCGTTCTTCTGGGGAACTACCGGGACACCCCGGATTACTATGAATTTCTCCAGAGGATTATCCAGGAACTGGACCTCAAGGATGTTATCTTCACCGGGCATACCACCCACGATGAACTGCTGGCCTACTACAAACTGGCCTCAGTCTATCTCTGTCTCAGCGAACACGAGGGGTTCTGCCTCCCCCTGATGGAGGCGATGCAGTTCGGCATCCCGGTGATGGCCTATGCCGCCGCCGCAGTCCCCGACACCATGGCCGGTTCCGGAGTACTCGTAAAAGAGAAGAACTACCCCGCGATCGCCGAGATGGCGGCCTTGATCTGCGACAATCCCGAATTCCGGCAAAAGATCATCAAAGGACAGTACCGCAGGCTGGATGAATTCAGGTCATTCCCCCTCGAAGAAAAATTGAAAGAGATGTTATCTCCCTGGATAAATCAAGGGTAGACTATTGCCTCCGGTTTTCTTTGCCGGAACCGCGTAACTTTCGGCCAAGATAGATTATTCCAATCTTGAGGAGGAGATAGATAAATGCCAGCCCATAGACCGCTATCCGGGCGGAGAGGAGAAGCGATCGAAAGACTCCGGAGAGAAGCCTCCGGTAAATACCATAGCTCCTCGCGGCGGCAGCTACCAGTACTTTCCTGGCCGGCGGCTGGCCTCTCTCAATCGCTTTCTCTATATTGATATAGGCTGTGCAGTTAAGCCAGCAATGACAGGCCCCGGAGTTAATATGACGCCGGATCTTTTCCGCCTTTCCGCTCAGCCAGAGTTCGTCGAATGGGGTCTCCCGAATATTTCCCACCACCATCTCCTTCAGCTTGGGACAGAAGTAAAGATCTCCCCGGGGACTAATCATGGCGTAGCGATAGGGGGCCGGGCAATGAGGAAAAATCCTTCGGGGTTCGCGCTCATATTCAAGCAGGCCCTTTAAATACTGTAATCGAATCAGCAAACGTGGAGGAGGCGGACCGATCAGCACACTTTCCTGACGGTAAACCTCTTCCATTATCCGGCTGATATCCTCCTCCACTTTTTTAAAGTGGTCCGGCGTCCATTCGATCTGCTCGGTCCCCTCCCAGGGGATCGGAAACTGAGCTGAAAACCCTATATCCTTCTCCCGGGTAAAGGTAAAAGCCGGAATCAACTGATCATAGTTGGACGGAGTGATAGTGAAATTGGTCTCTACCGTCACCTGGGGATATTTCACCTGGATATCCTCCAATACTTCACGGAACTTATCAAAAGCCTCGGGAACACCCCGGACACTGTCATGGCTCTCACCGATTCCGTCCAGCGAAGTACCCAGCATGATATTAGCCCGGGGGACTGCTTCCAGAATTTCACCAAGCTTTCCCAGAACTAACTTTCGATCAAAAAAGTTGCTGAGAATAACCAGCTGAGAAGCAGGGTATCGTTCGGCAAAAAAAGTAACGATCGGAACCAGATCGGGCCGGAGAAAAGGTTCGCCGCCGGAGAAGAGAATCAGTTCCAGATCCCGGAGAAGGTTTGAGTTCTCAACCATAGACTTAATCTCATCAACGGTTAATTCCTGCTTCTTCAAGCTGGGTTCATTCCGGTACCGGGGCCAGATATCACACATCAGGCATTGCTGATTACAGCTATAGGTCAGCTCAAAATGAAGTTCTCGCGGACCGGCGGAGGGATCCGGAGGAGAGACCTGCTTCTTCTTCCCAGCTTCCAGCCAGGAAGAACTTTCCTTCATTAAATGAGCTAATTTTTTATCGGTAAATGTCATAGGATGCCTGTAGTTTCTAGTTTCAATTTTCTGTTTCTGATTAATCTCCAGCATTCTCCCCCCCTGCCTCTACCCCATAATGAATTTCCAATGGCCAACTGCCAACTTCCAATTTCCAAATTCACCTTGCATTTGGAAATTGGATACTGGTCATTGGATATTGGACATTCAGTTGTTCCTACTCTCTATTCCCTATCTCCCGATAAATCATATCCATCTCATCCGCCTTGCGCTTCCAGCTAAAATTTTTCTTTATCAACTCCTGACCATTCCCTGCCAGCGTTTCTCTTAACTCCGGATTTCGGAGAAGATTAATAACTCCTTCGGAGAAGGCGAAAGGTTCATCGGCGATAATAAGATCCCGACCGGAGATCACCGGAATTCCCCGGGCGGCTACTGAAGTAGCTACCATAGGTTTGGCCATGGCCAGGGCCTCCAGCACTTTTCCTTTCATTCCGGAGCCCAACCGGACCGGGGCCGCGAAGACCGCCGCTGCTCTCAGATAGGGACGGACATCATCCACCCGGCCGACATATTCAACCCCGGGCCGATTCCGGATATCTTCAATCCCGGAAGGATCTCCGCTGCCGACAATTTTAACCCCGGCTTCGGGAATCTCCTCCCGAATCTTCGGGAGAACTTCCAGGACAAACCAGCGGATCGCGTCCACATTGGGATAATGGCTCAGCGAACCGATATAGAGAATCTGATAATTATCGACCGGACGGTAAGGTTCCAGGAACTGTCCCAGATCCGTTCCCATTGTAACCGTAACCACATCCAGTGAGGGGAGAAATGATTTTAAGAGGTCGGTATCATCATCATTTAAGGTAACTACCTTCCGGAAACCGGGTAAAAAATTCAGTTCGAACCGCAGCATCCTCATCCATTCATAAATCTCAAACATCTTTCTCCAACCCCGCCGGGTCGGGTTATAACTCTCCCCCAATTTTAGAATACCGGCGTCCAGCTCCACGAAGATCCCGGGAATATCGCCCATCAGATGTCCGTAGTAGGCCATTAAGGTACAATCCACCCGAACCAGATCGATTGGGCGAGTCCGGATTATCTCATTTATCTTATCCTCCATCTCCTGACAGATCCAACCCTGACAGAACTCCGGAATCAGGGCTCTCTTCAGGATGGGCAGGGGAAGATAGCGGAGGGGGACAGTATCAATCTTTACGCAGTAATCTTCAATGCCGGATATCCCCTCCAGATCCGCCGGTGCCTGGTAGAAAGCCACAAAATGGATATCATAACGAGACGAGAGGTGCTTCATCATCTGATAAAGGCGGATCTTTCCACCGTCCACAGGCGGGTATGGAATAACCGTATTTATAATGAGAAGCTGGGGTTTACTTTCGGGAGGAGGCTTCCGGAAGCCTCTTTTTGCCCAGTTCTGAAATGGTAGCAGGGATTCTCGCAAGACTTCCTGATCATCGATCCGGGAATACGATATCTCTTCCTTCCTCTTTTGGAGAAGAGGTAATATCTCCAGAGCCGCTCTCCAGAATGCCTTGTAAAAAATCATATTGCCGTTGAGCAATGATCCCAGCAATAAGATCGGGATCCGATTAAGATGAGCTCTCCAGAGCCGGCGGGAATGGATATTCTTCCAGATAAACAATAACTCATTTCGCGCTTCAATTATCCGCTTATATTCCGGAGCGAAGAACCGGGAGATCGTGCCGTAGTGGAGGTGATTAACCAGGCTCTCCGGCTCATAGAGGACCTTCCACCCGCGCTTGGCGGCGCGATAGGAGATATCGATATCCTCCCAGCAGAAGGGATAATAAATATCGTCAAATCCTCCCAGGAGATCCCATTTCTCCTTATCAAAGGCCATCGCCCCGCCCACCGCGTAGAGATTGGGAGCAGAATAATTGAGGTAGGCCTGATTCCCACTCTCTCTCTCATTCCAGATCCGTATATACCCGTTCTCCATGCGACCGACATTCACCCCCAGATCCAAACCATCTCCAGTCCAAGTATTCATCCGGGGCTGAACCGCGAAAAGTTCAGGATCATGAAAATGTTTGATCAAGGGAGAGAGGAAGCCGGCATCGACCGTAATATCACTGTTGAGGAGTACCACCATCCGATTAGAGGATGAGGCTATCCCCCGGTTAACCGCCCGGCCAAAACCCTGATTTTCGCGGAGAGCGATCACCCTGACAGAAGAAAAATTATCCCTGATCCATTGCTCTGATCCATCTGATGATGCGTCATCCACCAGAACAATTTCACCCCCAGCAGGATATTCGGCCAGAGCCGTCAGGAGAGACGGCAAACATTGAGAAAGTAATTTCTTCCCGTTAAAGTTCGGGATAACCAGACTCACCGGCGGCAATTTATCCCCCTCCACCGGCGAGGATCGGACCGGCAACTCCGGCGGCGGCAATTTTTTTGTCCGACCGGATAAGAACAACGCCGGGATCAGCCACACCGGCAAAGTTATTAAAAAGAGCACCAATCGCCCAAACGCCCGGACTAGAGTAGGAATGAATCCAATCCTCCGTGGTTGCGACTTCTCCGGAACCGGAAAAAAATTCGCCTCTTTAATCCGCGCGCCGCTCAGAATCGCGAGAGCCGGACCAACCAGGTCCGAAGACTGCCCAATAAAGAGAGCAGTATCCGGAACCGCGGCTCTGATTGCTTTTATAGAAGCGTACGGTTTTTTCCATTCCAGAACAGGTCGAAAAATATTGGCTTCTCCCAAACTAGAACCGGTGAGGTATTCAGCGGTAATTCCCTGCCCCAGAATCAGATAATCTCTCTCCGGTCGCCCCTGGAGAACACTTTGAACAAACTCCATAGGAGGCAATGGAAAACCAAAAATGATCAGCAACTTATCCATTGAAGGCGGTCTCATCTAATATAGCGTCCTATTCATAGCTGTTTTCCATATATCTGATACACCGGCAGTCCGTTCGGCCCGGGAATCTCCTTCTTGGAAAATGACCCGGGCTTACGATTCTCCAACATTTCCCTGAATATATCCACTGCTTGAGCGGCAAACTTAGGCGGGGGAGAAAAAACTACAAATACTACTCCGTCTCTCTCAAAAAGCGTTTCAACCTCTTTTCGAAAATATTCCTCCCCCCGGTCGTTCAAGTTCCAGTATATCTCCCGGCTATTAAGTTTTCCGTCACTCAACAGTACAATACTATTATGCAGTCCCCAATCCACGCAAATTATTTCCCGGGGTGATAGTTCTACCAGGTAATCCGTCAGAGTGCTGATCGCCGGAGACCAGCGAGGGGCGAAAACCCCTTTCTCCATATTTCGATAATGTCCGTGCAGGCTCAAGACACTTGTATAGAGAACGATCAGGACGGAGACAACCGCTGCCGAGATAAAAAATTTCTTCCATCGGGAATAATATTCTCTCCGCCAGGCCAAGGCAAGGACCGACGCGCAGAAGATCTGAGGGAAGGGATATAGCATCATATAATGATGGGCACCCCATGTAGCTGGAATGATGGTTATCACCACCCAGATAACAACGGTGAGAAAGAGAATTGCCAGGATCCTTTTTAAATACCCGTCCTTACTCTTCCTTAATCTGACCACCAGTACCCCTGCCAATCCCAGACAGGCCAGACAAAGGTAGGGAAACCAGCTGACATGAGCGACAGTATGGCTGATAAAATGCTGGATCCAGAGACCATTCAGGGTTCTCTCCAGCAGCAATAAAGATCCCTGCCATCCCATCCAGGTGGTTAGATAACTACTGTCCTTAACAAAAGGATTCACCAGAGGATTTAATAGACTTCCTCCACTTTGAATTTCCTGAATCAATAAGGGGGCGCAGCCTAAAGAGAATAGCAATCCTCCTATAATAATATATTTCATCTTTAGCAGGAAAATGATCCGCTTTCGGCAGAACAAAGGAAAGGAAATCCCCAGGGCAAAGATATAGATCACAAAGTTCGCTTTATCATACAGACCTAATCCCAGACAGAAGAACCCGGCACCCAGATAGATCAGCCTGTTTTTTTCCAGCCAGAGCAGCAAGAACCAGAAAGACAGAACTTTTAAAACAGTCTGAATAGCAACCGGACCACTGTCCATCCGAAAGAACAGAACAAAGCTGGGGTCAACGCTGAGCAATGCCAATGATATGAGAGCGGCAACGGGACCGAATAATTTCCGGGTAATCATGTAGGTAAATACCAGAACGATGACTCCGGCCAGTATCCCGCCCAATCTGACCGAGAGCGGATTTACCCCGAGTATAAGATAAAATGGGAGGTAGCAGTAACTCTTCAAAGCCCCCAAATAGTTAAGGGTCATCAAGGGAAATGTTTTCCCTCCGACGCTGCAGACAAAAGAATTGCCATGGAAGTGGAAAGAACCGGCATCATTGAGAAGCATTAAGGTTGGAACCAACTGCAGCGCTTCATCATACCAGATCCCAGGAAGAGATAGGCTTCTGAACGCGAATAATAGAAAGAGTAGGATGAAGAAAATGGCACAGAAAATGAAAACTTTTTTTGTCATACTATTTACACCAAGCGAATAGTTGTGCTATATTGTAATTGAAGATGGACTGTCAAGAGATTATTTTTAACCCTATTGATAATACCACAGGAAGGCTGAATATGAAGAAAATTACTCTAATCTGGTTACTATTCTTTCTTTCATTGGTTATCGCCAGTGCCGGCATCGCTCAATCATACGGTATCCCGAAAACCGGGCAGACCGATATCTATCACGGACCGGCTGAAAATGACCCTGGCGATGATGGGACGGTCCAGGCCGGATTCCCTCTTGCCGGCGCCCGGGGATTGGCATTTCATGATAATGACAACGAGACAATTCTCGACGGGGCTACCGGATTGGTCTGGCAGAAGAAGGACAGCTTCAGCGAACCTTTTGTGGGACTGTCAGGAAAGATGTCCTGGAGTAACGCCTTCAGTTATGTGGCCGCCATGAACTCCCAGAATTATGGTGAACATAACGACTGGAGGGTCCCGAACATTAAAGAACTATCCTCCATCATCAATCAGGGGACCTGGCTGCCGGCGGTTTACTATATCTTCGACTCGATGCAGGAGGGTGATTACTGGTCGAGTACTTCTCTGGAGATCGCGGGCCAACAGCAGACATATTTCATTGGGTTTAATGAAGGCTACATCCAGTTTGCTCAACCCGATAGTTCACAGCTCAAGTTCATTAAAGCCGTGCGTTCCTACCTGCCCGGCTCAGGAGTTGAGGGCTTCCCGCGGACCGGGCAGGAGCAGATCTTTCACACAGCCTCTGGAAACGATAAAGGCGATGACGGTGTTAGCCGGAGCGGTTATCCCCTGACAGGCAATAGCTTCAGCGATAACGGAAACGGGACGATAACCCAGAGAGCTACCGGAATGTTCTGGCAACAGTCAGACAGCGCCAGCCAGCCCTTCGGCGGACTCTCCGGCGCCCTAACCTGGGAGGAAGGCTTCTCTTATATTGCCGCCATAAATGCCCAAGCGTATGCCGGCTATACCGACTGGCGGATGCCAAATTATTATGAACTGATATCACTGCTCGACTTCGGTTATTTCTGGCCGATCAGCGATCCCCTCTTCAACCCGGTAAAAGAATCTTACTGGTGCAGCACCAACCGGTTCGGAGTAACTCCTCCCGCGGATGCCTGGAC
>CAKZYZ010000222.1 GCA_937885075.1 uncultured bacterium
CACTTATAAACGGTTCAAAAAAATGGTCAACAGATGGATTGAGCTTGCCATCCTGCACTCCAAGCTTACAATGGACATTGCTAAGAAGAAGGGGCAGAAGTAGACGAGAACTCATCACTCTCAAGTTAAATATTGAAGGAGATTATAAATGAAATGGCTAAAATTGAGCAGTAAACTCAGTCAACCACGTTCAAAATTGAAGGCCTCATCGTCTACCAGGAGGAGAAAAAAGAAGGAACCTTCCTCTTCTTCCGGTCAGAAAGAGGGGCGGTTCCGGGTTGGCGGAATAATCTCTCTCCTTCTGCTCGCGGCAGTTCTGATTGGAGGGATATGGTGGTACAGTCATAATTCATCGCGATTCAATATTAAGGAGATAAAGGTTGCTAACAATCATGCCTATTCTTCTGAGGAAGTAATCGAGTTAAGCGATATTGAGACCGGGGGGAATATATTTTCGTTAAATCCCGATCTGGCCCGGGAACAGCTGCTCCTCAATACTGATTTTCGGGACGTGTCTGTTTATCGGCTATTCCCGAATACGATCAGGATCGATGTGGTGGAGAGAGAACCCCGCGCCCGGGTACAATTCGGAACTCTTTATACAATTGATGATTGTGGTATGGTCTTAGGCCCCCGTAAAAAAGCTGCCGGTTTAAATCTCCCGATCATCAGAGGGCTCAGAGTGAAAGGCTTATCAATCTTCCCCGTTGACAAGAGAGATGCCTGCCTCAGCCTTCTCCGGGAATTGGAAGAGAAGGATATTGGGTCTCTGGTTACGATTGACGAGATTCGGATCTTCTCCTCTGATTTGATTGAGATGCGGGCCAATGGAGAATTGGAGATTACTCTTGAACAGGGGGAGTATGGGGTTCAACTGGGAAGATTGAAGACAGTACTCAGTAAATTGGGGACGGATATCTCCCGGGCCCGGGAAGTTGATCTCCGATACGCCCGGGTTCCGGTGGTTTTTGATGATTAAAAAAAGCTATATTGTAATTTGAGATGACGGGAACGCGAAATATAATAGCCGGTCTTGATGTAGGGACAACCAAGATCTGCGTGATAGTTGCCGAACGGGCTGACAATGGTGATATCCGTATTTTAGGGGTAGGCCTTCATCCTTCCCGGGGGTTGAGAAAAGGGGAGGTGGTCAATATTAATCAGACCGCTGAATCAATTAGAGCTGCTGTTGATAAAGCGGAGAATATCTGCGAGTTTGAGATCGGTTCCGTCTATGCCGGGATTGCCGGGGGGCATATTGAGAGTTTTAACAGTCGGGCGGTTATTCCGATTGCTAACGCGGTTTTAGGAGTGACGGAGAAGGATATGATCCGTGCCGGCAAAGCCGCGCAGACGGTCGCGCTTCCCCGTGACCGGGAGATCATACACACTATCCCCCAGGCATTTTCAGTAGATAGCCATCGGGGGATTCTGAACCCGGAAGGGAAGCAGGGAATAAGGCTGGAAGCCCAGGTTCATTTGATAACCGGTCGGGTGGCGGCGTTGCAGGATATTATTAATTGCATCCGGCAAGCGGGTCTTGATGTCAGTGATATAGTTCTGCAGCAGCTTGCCTCCAGTCTGGCGGTGTTGCGAAAAGAGGAGCAGGAAGCGGGGGTGGTACTGGTGGATATCGGTGGCGGGACTACGGACTATGTCTTCTTTCGGGATGAGATTGTTCATCATACCAGGATCATCAGTGTGGGGGGAGATCATCTTACCAATGATATCAGCCTGGGGATGAGGTTGTTGATTCCCCAGGCGGAAGAACTCAAGAAAAGAGACGGGCAGGCTCTCTGTGAACTGGCAGGAGATAATTCCGAACTTTCCGTCCCCGGCGCTCTCTATCGTCATGCTCCCGGACGCACCCATCAGAAGCTCTGCCGGATTATAGAGGCCAGAATGACGGAATTATTTCAGCTGCTCCGGGATGATCTGGAGGCGGAAGGGCACTTTAATCTGATAGGTTCGGGTCTAGTTCTGACCGGCGGGGGGTCCCTGCTGAAAGGTATTGATATTCTGGCCGCCCGGGTAACCGGGCTGCCGGTTCGGATAGGAACCCCCACCGGAATTTCCGGTCTGCGGGAAGTGATAGATAACCCGATATATTCCACCACGGTAGGGTTGGTTAAATACGGTTTTAGTATGGATTCTTCTCATCACTCCGTGATTACCGGGTCCGGGGGAATGTTGCGTGGAGTAAAAAACCTGATTGATCGTTATCTCTAATCTTATTTTTGCGGTGCAAAAATAAGAGTTTGCAAGCATACGACAATATTGTAGGAATGTTTTAACGTAAATTGCTTGTTCAGAATTTAATTTGTAATTCTTGGAAAACCGAGGGTAAAACGCTTGGTGAAAGTGAATAACTTTCTTGTCCGCCATAGTGCTTGCATCCTGAACTTGCTTCGGGATGTAAGCACGACGGAAGAAAGCATTTTAACTTCAGTCGCTTGCCAGTGCTAAGATGCTAAAGCTGGAAAGTAAGCTTTCAGTAAACCCCGTTGTCTTGATATTTCCTCACAATTCACCGGGATCCCTTTGACCCTGTAGCTGCGGTCGGTGACCGCGGACCCGATGGCTGTCGTCGATGCCGCGGTCACCGACCGCGGCTACAGCACCAGGCCATGAACACGAGTTGACGGGGTTTACTGAAACCTTACGCTGGAAAAGCTAGGTGAAGGCGAACAACTTTAGGCACTTAAGGCACTTCTTTTAAGAGGAATCCAGATGAATAATATAGATGACATGGAAGAGTCGCGCCGGAAGATCTCTCTCTGGGGGGTCGGTGATTGGGGGATCCGTATCGTTGGTTCGATTGAGGATGAGTATTCCCGGAAGGTTAAAACTGTGGCCATGGATACGGATATGCAGTCACTGGTATGTTCCCCGGTTTCCAGCAAGATAGCAATCGGGGGAGATATAACCGGAGGCCTGGGTACCGGCGGGGATATAGAGAACGCTCAGAAAGCTTTCCATGAGAGCGAAGATAAGATCAGAGCGGAGTTGAGTAATTGTGAGGTTCTCTTAATTGTCGGTGGTATAGGTGGCGGAGTGGGGAGTGGTATAATACCTTTGCTCTGTGAATACGCCGCCCGGCAGAATATATTTACCATGGTATTTATTTCCCGTCCTTTTAAGTTCGAAGGAAGAAGGAAAAATCAATGTTTTCAGCATGCTCGGGAGAAGATAAAGGAGAGAGCGGTAGGATTGGCTTGTTTTTCTCTTGATAGACTGGTAGGCAGAGTGGGAGACGATACTCCCCATGAAGAGGTATTTCATTATTGTGACCGAATTCTGAGGGAATCAGTGGAATGTATAATTGCCTATCTCACTTCCTCAACTCCTAATCGAGGTGATTACGCCTCCCTGAAGAATCTTCTCTCTTATGACGGCGAAACAGTTCTGGGAGCATGCGAAGTTGATGGTCCCGAAGATCTTACGGAGGCGATAAAAGGAGCGATCTCCGCGTTGTCTTTGAGTGCCTCTGAATTAGGATCGTCAGAAGGGTTCCTGGTCCAGATTGATTCGGGGGCGGAACTTCCATTCCACGGGGTAGGGAAGGCGATCGGGTTTCTTGCCGGATTGATAGGAGATGATGCCGAGCTGCTCTATACCATTACCAGGAATCAATCCCAGGGGAGAAAGATTATTCTTCGTATTATTGCCGTTGGAATTCCGGAGAAGAAGGTGGGTGGGCTGACTCCCGATATGCCGGTTACCCTGACAACCCAGGCTCCCCCCCGCAAGCAGACAATGATTGATTTTAATAAATTTACCCGGGGGGTATTCGCGGAGAGCGATCCCACGCTCAGCGATGGTGAAGATCTGGATATCCCAACCTTTGTCCGCAAAGGAATCTCTTTAGACTGAACATCGGTATATTGATTTAGTTCCCAGTCATTTTGTATGGGTAGGTGCTGGTAATAATAACATCACATATAATGACGAAATTCGAATGAGGAATGACGAATGAATGTCCAAATCCCAATGTCCAAAGGAGCCAGTAGCGCGTTCGAGTGTTGCATTTGACTTTGGTATTCTGGGATTTGATCTTGTTTTCTCATCCCATTCCCGCCCGCGCGCTATAGCACTATATTGCGCAAGATCGGGAGTCCCAAAACTACTTTTGGTTGTCGTAACTGTTACTATGCATCAGCGCCATAGCGGCTGTAGCACCTCATTGACTTAGGCGAAGGCACTTCGACATTTTGGTTTCGTCATTCTTTCGTCATTCATCATTCGGGTTTCGTCATTAATATTTCCGGATAGCCGACAAGACGTAGAGGAGCACTAGATAATTTAGAATCACATAAAGGGTCTGAGAACCAATGATTTTTATCGTATTAGGTAAAATATTACTGGGGTTACTGCTTATTCCCGCCTGTGTAGCGGCGACTATGGTCTTCGGGGTAGAGATATTTCCTGTACTGAAGATTGAGGTCTGGTTCTTTATCGGAATATTCAGCTACCTCCTCCTGCTGGGAATATTCCAGCAGCCGATTCGGACATATATCTTCGGCCATGAGATGACTCATGTTCTCTGGGTCTGGATCTTCGGCGGGAGAGTAAAGGGCTTTAAAGCGGCAGCGAGCGGGGGAGAAGTGCGTGCCAGCAAAACAAATTTTCTCATATTCCTGGCCCCGTATTTTTTTCCCCTCTATACCGCTATTTTAATCACGATATACCTTCTTCTATCTCTTATCATTCAACTCCCTCCCCTGGCACTTACTATCTTAAGTATTTTGCTTGGATTTACCTGGGCGTTTCACTTCACCTTTACAATCTACGTTCTTATTCAAGGCCAGCCCGATATATGGGCTACCGGACGGATATTTTCTTTCCCGGTTATCTATCTCTTTAATATTATTGTCCTGGCGGTCTTGATAATCTTTGTCTCCCCGACGGTATCTTATGAGAAATATTTTTCTCATCTATGGACGAAGACGAAAACAGATTACCAGTATCTCTGGAATGAAGGCCCGGGAATCTGTCGGGATAATTACAATGGATGCAAAGAAACGATTACAGAACTTCTGGGGCAGGATGATTAGAGAAGATAGTAATCAGTAAACAGTGATCAGTAATCAGTGCGCCTCGCCTGGCGATCGGGCAACTGATTACCGAATACCATTTACTGATCACCTTCTTTTCTAATGTTTCGATGATAAAAAGGAACTGAGGTAGGGGGATAATCGTCTTGTCCCAAAATCGTCTTGTCAAGAAAGTTGCCCAACTAAAAAGCGAGGGTTCCTCGTATCGTGAAAAGATTATTTGTCGAGAGAACTTATTTAATACCATTTCTTTTCCTGATTTTGATAGCCTTCGCGGCAAGTCTCCTGCTACCCCGGTACCGGGTCAAAAAGAGCAATGATAGCCAGGTGTCCTGGTACGGAGGGCGCTTCCACGGTCGAACCGCCGCCTCCGGCCGGATATATAATATGCTTGATTTTACCGCCGCCCATTGTTCCCGGCCGATGGGAAGTCATATCCGGATTACCAACCTCACAAATAACAAGAGTGTAGTTGTTGAGATTACCGATCGTGGACCATATAAGATGAATAAGAAAGGCCGGGTAGTAAGACCTCTCCAACCCCATCCCAGGAGAGAGGTTGACCTCTCTTACCGGGCCGCCCGTAAACTGGATCTCCTCAAGAGCGGTATTGCAGATGCCAGAATTGAGTACCTGTCCTATTAATACTCTAACCCCACTCTCCCAATACCGGTTTCATAACGGACTTATATTATTTGTGTACACTTCTCGCTCGTACGAGCAAGAAGTGTACACAATTCCAGAAGTTTTTAGAGACCGTAAAATTGGTACAGTCGGCCGCATAGAATCGCTCGATCTAGGTTTAAGTATCTTTAAGGAGCAGACCGGCTGAGTATTCTGGCTGAAGATCGGAAGAGCACACGTCTGAACTCCAGTCACACTGATATATCTCGTATGCCGTCTTCTGCTTGAAAAAAAAAAAAATAAAATAAAAATAAAAAAAAAAAAAATAAAACATCT
>CAKZYZ010000223.1 GCA_937885075.1 uncultured bacterium
TCACTCCATTACTCCAGTACTCCAGTATTATCTCATTTATTGTCCCGAGACTGAATATTAAACAACTCGGGATCCCGAAGTATTTCGGGACCCGAGACTGAATATTAAACAACTCGGGATCCCGAAGTATTTCGGTCCCGATAAATTCAATTAAACAAACCGGGATCCCGAAGGATTTCGGGAGAAAATTCCGAAGCATGAACTTAGCTTCACAACTTTTTTCCCACAATTATTCATAACTATTACTTGATCTCAGGAAAAAATATACTGTATTCTTCTGGTTAATGCACCTATTTTTATTAACCCATGAACTCATCATCTTATAACCAAACCTCCGAATCCGTCAACCTATCCCCCCTCTATACGGAGGGGGAAGAGATCATGATCGGGGGGGAGACTCTGAGGGTTACAGCGGTCGCGGGACGGGGACGCCGCAGTATTGTCTATCAGGTAGATGATCGTGATGGTCGACGGCTTGCTTTAAAGATACCGGTAGACCGTGAACCGGATACACTGAACTCACTGAAAAATGAAGAACTAAAAGCCCGGGCCTATTCCCGGTACGGATTCAAGCATGCCGGAGTTATCGAAACCGGGCCGGATTACATACTGAAAGAATGGGTAGATGGTATCCGAGGAGACAGATGGACCAGGGAGTGGGCGGAAGAAGGTTTTCCTCCCGATGCTCCGCAGATAATCCAATTGGGAAAATTGATTCGGGACTCCGCGGGAAAAAATATCTACCTTCGAGATTTAAATCAAAACAATCTGATCTGGGATGGAGATGACTGGGTTATTATAGACACCGGGAGCGTCAAAAAGAGATTATTCCGCTCCCGAATCATCCGACTATACCGGGAATATATCTCCGAGAACTGGGGCCGGTCCACCACCCCGGACTGCGGCGATGTATTTCGGCGGCTGCTACCGTGAACCGGGGAATTGAGAATGGGGAATGGGAAGAGGGCGTAAAAGCTGAACGCCGAGCAACAGGGAACTGAATATCCAATATTCAACAAGGAATATCCAAAAAGAATTTAGGCAGGACGATTAACGACAAAAGCAATTTAGACAGGACGATTACAGGCAGGACTATTAAAGAAAAAGAAATGAAGGCCGAGGCGAAGCTAATAGTCCTGTCTGTAATCGTCCTGTCATAAAATGGGGGCGAGGCAGGGGGAAGAGAAAGTTTACAGTTGTTAGTTGGCGGTTGACTGCAGAACAATTCACTGACCTTGAATCATTTTTTGTGAATTCGCGTAATTCGTGAAATTCGTAGTTCTAAATAGGGGGAGAGGCAGGGGATATTTAACGTCTTTGTTCTTCAACAATCTTATTTTTCAACGTTAGCGCCGGATTAGCTAAGGACCCGCGCCAATCTGGGAACCATTACATCAAGGGAATATCTATCTTCCACTACTTTCCGGCCGGCCCGACCCATCACTTTTCTCTCCCCGGCTGAGGCAAGTAGTTCTTCCAGTCTCCGGCGCCATTCTTCCGATGAAGTCGCGAAGTAGCCGTTAACCCCCTCCTCCACTACATCCCGGTTGGCCCCTACCGAAGAACAGACTACCGGGAGGTAGGCGGCAAAGTACTGGAGGATTTTGAAAGCGCATTTGCCCCGGGCCCAGGGGTCGTCAAAGATCGGCATAATACCGATATCAAATCCGGCCAGGTCGGAGATCTCATCAGCCTCGGACCATAGTTTACTATCTACCGAGAGACCCGCGAGATCGGGAATTTGATCGCTGACAACTTTGAAGGTGACTTCCGGATGATCACGGAGAAGTGCTTCCAGGCTGTCTTTTATCAAAGATAGATAGATAAAATTACTGGCGGTCCCCATCCAGCCGATTGTTACGCTGCCGGACCGGATCGGCTCAGCGGAGAATTGATCAAGATTGATGGCGGTGGGTATAATAGTGACCTTCTTATTATATTCGGCCGCGAGATCGGCCAGGTAGCCATTCCCGGCAATTACCAGATCGGATCCTGAGACCAAGCGCTCCCATTTGCCTTCTCTCATCCGCGACCCCAGCCGGGAGGCATTGGAATCCCGGAACATTACCGCGTCATCAAAATCATAGATCAACCGCCGGGCCCTCCGGCGCAGCCGCGCGTAATCAAACCGGTTCAAGAGCTTGCGATGGAGGAGTACCGCGTCAAAGTCAGCCGCCGCGTCCAGAGATAACCGCCGCGCGGAACTGCTCCGACTCAACTCCACCACTTCCAGATTGATCCCGAACGTCCTCAACGGTTCTACATACTGAAGAACCCTGAACCTGCAGCTGGGGGCATACTTATCGGGGATAAGAACCTGTATATTCATCATAGATATCCAGAATTTCTTCCATATTCCGGGAATAGGGGAACTCCTCCGCACGATGGCGACCGGCCGCTCCCATCTTTCTCCGCAGTTCCGGATCATTCAACTCTATAATCCGGTCGGCCATCTCCGAGATATCGGCCGGAGTCCTAACCACGAAACCTTCCCTCCCTTCTTCAATGATCTCCGAGGTGCCGCAATAAGTAGTGGTAATAACCGGTATTCCGCTGGCCATTGCCTCCAGCACAACCAATGCCGATGGATCATAAAAACTCGGATGAACAGAGATATCGGCCGCGGCATAGTAATGGGAAGGCATGTCACTATTGGAAATAAAGATGACCCTGTCAACTACTCCAATGTTCCGGGCATATTCGGTATATTGCTTAACTTTCCCGGCGCCCAGGACACCGACTTTAAACTTAGGCTCCGGGCAGATATCCTGAATATGCTTTAATGCCATAATTAATGTCTGGAGACCCTTGAGACGAAAATTATGAGCGACAAAGAGGATAAAAATATCATCTTCCATCAAGCCAAGTTCCCGCCGGATCTCTTCCCGAAATATTCCGCGGTTGTCGGGATGAAACCTCTTCAGGTCAACTCCATTTCTAACAATCCTGACCTTATCCGGGCCCAGGCGGCAGTAATGGATCAGATCCTTCTTTACCATCGCGGAGATGGCAATCACAATCTTGGTCTCCTTTATCTGGATTTTTTCAACCAGGAAATAGGCCATCCTCCGGAAACTGAGGATGTAAGTAGCCACCTTGAGATATCGTCGGAAGGGGTTGGGGATCGAGCGGAGATTTCCCACCAGGCCGGCCATCTGGCTTCCGCCCAGAGGCTGGAATATGTCCATCCCCCAGGTTCGGCCAAAAGAATGGATAATATCAAATTCCCGGCCGGTTACCTCTCTCCGGCAACGAAGGGCAAAACGGATTGTCCGGATAAATCGAGGACCGGAGAAGATATTCACCATATGGATATGGAGTTTCCCCCCACTCCGCCGGCGGCTCTTCATGGTATAGATATGGACCTCGTGGCCTCGCTCCGTCAGGAGAATAGATAGATCATGGACGTACTGCTCCGCCCCTCCCCGGGTGGTGATAAAATTCTCAATACAGAATGCTATCTTCATATTATTTTTCCTCCGGAAAAATAATATTGGTGAAACTATTTGGGTTATAATATGAAGGCGATATAATACTCACTCCCATTCTTTCAGTCGGGTTGCACTTCCCCATAGGACTATTAGATTGAGCTCACTCGAAAAATTGTAATCTCTAGTTCTCGGTCATCGCTTTAGCGTAAGTACTGCCGCGTAATCTTAATGTTAGTCTCCATTTCAACAAGCGGAATTTTGCCCGCCATCGGTGCTGGAGAACTCTTCGAATTATACTTTTCCGTACCTCCGTATCGTCCGGCGCATAAGATCGGATGAATCTATACACATCATATACCGAGATATGGGGATTTGATAGACGCATCTTACAGAATGAACGGTAGAGACGGATTAGATTTTCCACTGATTTATCGATATCATCCGGAGTATCACGGCGGGCCTTATC
This sequence comes from uncultured bacterium, assembly GCA_937885075.1. Classification (GTDB taxonomy): domain Bacteria; phylum Auribacterota; class Erginobacteria; order Erginobacterales; family Erginobacteraceae; genus CAKZYZ01. Next base: position 3,898 of record CAKZYZ010000223.1, read on the forward strand.
AAAATCAAGGATAAATACTCTCACTCCATCCTCGCTCTTCTTCATGGATAAATTCTTTAACTGGAGATCCCCATGATAGATACCGGCTTTATGAAGGGCCGAGATTCGAATGGCCGATCTGTTTATAATTTCCCGTTTCTCCCGTAACTCACCCGGAGCAGCCTCTATCGAGAGATTCCGGTAATAGGTCAGAAGATCAATGCTCCCCGGAATATATACCGTTACTAAATCCCCCCGATAGATCCCGCCGCCGACCGGAGTGATAATCAAGCCGGCTGGCTCGGGAGCAGGAATTCCGGCCCGGCAGGTCTCGGAGAGAATCCTGAGCTCATTCAAGAACCGGGAAACCCCGAAAAAAAGATCTCCAGTTAGTCCGCGAAAACAACCGCCGTGGTAATAATGGCGTATCACCAGATTTCCCATCTCAAATGGGACCACCGCGGGGCGCCCCCGACCGCGGAGAAATTCAACCCCGGAAGAATCACCGGCTTCTTCCGGAATCCCTTCCTCGGCCAGGCGCACGAGCGCGGCCTCCCAGGTATCACCGAAGATACAGATCTTCCCGGCGATCTCCCGATAGCCGAACCCATCAGGTAAATTTTTATCAATTATCGAATTCACCTTCAAAAAACTTAGCTTTGCAACTAAATATACCACGAATTACCCCCCCCCACCTCGGCTCCTTTTTCTTGACAAGACGATTCTGGGACAAAACGATTCTCCCCCTACCTCGGCCAAAAGAACAGTAATCTGTTATCAGTTATCGGTAAACAGCGCCCGGCAACCGGGCCAAGCGCTTACTGATTACCGACCACTGATCACTGATTACCTTTTTCTTAAATCGTCCAGTCTAAAATAGCCCCACTAATTCCCGGAGAAGATCTTCCTGTAAACTTCCTCCGCAGAGATCGCCTTCATGCATTTCAGATCGGGGCAGTTCCGCCTTCCGCAGGGAGCGCAGGAAACCCTTGATCTGACAACCAGATCCAGATGATTAAACGGCCCGGTTCGCCCGGGATCAGCCGGACCGAAGAGTCCGATAGTCCGGCCCCCCAGAGCGGACGCGATATGCATCGGGCCGGTATCTCCGGTGACCACTGTATCCGCCGACAGAAACAGACCTCCTAACTGCTTGAGCGATGTCCGACCGGTAAAGTCAAGCAGTCTCTCCCTATTACCAACCAAGCTGGTTATTAAGGAACCTCTTCCCGAGTCCTCCGATCCGCCGGTCAATACTACCGCTCGGTCGGTGCGATCAATGATAAGCGCGGTCAGCTCGGCCCATTGCTCCTCCGGCCATCGGTTAGAAGGCTTAGCCGCTCCGATATTGAGCGATATAACCCCTTTCCCGGTTTTTGTCTGGAGGAGGAGTTTAGCGGCTTCTTCCCGGTCCCGATCGGATATGGGAAGATAAAAGTTAATCTCGGGATCGGCTAAACCAAGATACCCGGCAAACTCAAGGTATTGATAAACCATATGAACCTTTGGATCGCCGGGAGAGATCTTTTCATTGGTAGATAGCCAGGAATACTCCTTGCAGCGTCTCCGGTCAAAACCCAACCGCCTCCGGCAACCGGAGAAGATAGTAAAGAAGGAGCTGCGGAGTATCCTCTGGAGGTCGATGACCAGATCAGGCTTAAATTCACGGATCTCTTTCAGTGCGTCCCCGGCGCCGCTGATTCTCCCGGACCTCTGGTGAATGATGAAACGATCCACCGAGCGATGCCCCTCGACAATCGGATAGGACTTTGGCTCAATCAGCCAGCCCAGTTCCATCTCCGGCATCCCCGCCTTCAGGGCATTAACCAGAGGCAGACTGTTAACCACGTCGCCGATTGAACCAAGCTTGATGATTAGTATTTTACCTGGATAGGTCATCTTAATAAATTAGCCCTCGGCTTTGCCTCGGGCAACTTTTCCTCTAAGGAAATCAGGAAAATTAAAATACTCCCTCCTCCTGCCTTCCTGCTTTCCTTAGGGGTTATTGAAATTGTCGGGTAGAAATACGGCGCGCGCAACCTTAGGTATAAGCTTGGCCGTTTCGGCGTTTCCGCTTTACGTGCCCGTTTAGCCTATTCCATAGTTCACGTTTCCGCAAGCCCCCCTCTCATCCC
>CAKZYZ010000224.1 GCA_937885075.1 uncultured bacterium
AGAGTCAACGATCAGCGAGACAGTGATGTGCATCTATCGAGGATGGTGGGGGTAGGAGTGGTAGGTGAGGTGGGGGTGGGGGGGGGGGTGTGGGGTGGGGGGGGGTGGGGGTGGGGGTGTTTTTTTTTTTTTTCAAGCAGAAGACGGCATACGAGATATATCAGTGTGACTGGAGTTCAGACGTGTGCTCTTCCGATCTCAAGGACAATTGCCGGAAGAAATCCTCTCACTACAAGCGGATCACGCAGCTTGAGTATAATCCACCGCGGCATATCCCGGAAGCTACGCGGATATTTCGGGGGGATCTGGAAAAATATCAGGTAAAGAACACCGATAACCGCTGGAAGCGGACTAATATAACCAAAGTTGGGATGGATCAGAAAACCGATACCCAATGAGGCACCGAGCAGACAGAAAATTAATGGCTTGCGCGTCCGGATGAGCAGTAAGATCAGATAGAGGGTTAGCGCGACGGAGGCTGGAAGAATTGAATGAGGGCGAGCTATTTTCATGAGATTAACAATCGGTGGATAAGTAGCCACGATTAACGCGGCCAATAAACCTGTCGCGCGGTTCCCGGCGAGTCTTCCAGAACCATAAGCGGAGAGCATAAGAACTACACCCGATAAGATGTTCACCACCAGCATGGCATCCACCGTTCTTCCGAATGTGTAGACGCACGGTACTGCCAGGAGTTGATAAAGCGGAGGGCGAGGACCGACACTGAGCCGATTCATTAACCGGGGGAAGTTGGCGAAGCCGGTTCTGGAAATTTCGTCCGAGAATTCGAGTATTTTTTCCGGGTATGGATCTCTGAATGGCAACGGGCGCGTATCTTTAATAATCCATGATAAATTAATGATACTCACCGCGGAAACAAGTAGAACCAGCAGGAGCACTTCCGGAGAAGATACTGCCTTTACTATAAAAAACCTATTCCTCATGGGTGATAACAGATCCGACAATGATATCTCTTCAATTGATATACCCCAACGCCCGAAGTTTCTTCTTTATGTCATTGGTGATCTTCACCTTGCCCCCGGAGATTAGCCCGGCCCGGCCCTTGAAACCACGATCGGCAGCTCTTTGCTCACGCATAAGATTCTGAAAATATTCTACCTTTCGGGGATATTTATCAGCCACATTCACCATCTCGCCCGGGTCGTTTTTTAGATCAAAAAGTAAAGCTTCTTTCCTGTCACCAAAATTATGCAGATTCCGGTCGGCCGCCCGGAATACCTGCTTGATTTTATCCTGGATTTTCCGCGAATGTTGACGATAAAGGTTTGAACTGAATAGTTCTTCTTCATCCGCGATATATTCCGTGCCTGACCTCCCCGGAGGGTTGACGGTCATCTGTGCACCTCCACCGGCTACGCTCTTGCCGATAATTTCAACATCTCCCAGACTGATGCCGTATTCATCGCCGATATACTTCCACCTATCGTCGGTGACCATCTTCAAATATGGCCCCTGGTAAAAGAAGACCGGCTCACTTGGCTCAGGCTTATCCCGAAAAAAAGATTTCCCCTGAAATTTCACCCCGGGTGGAAGCTTCAGGTTCAGGATATCAACCAGTGATGGGAGCAGGCCGACCGCTGCTGGAACAGGACCCATAACCCTTCGAGGAGAGGTAACTAATTCTGGATTGCATATGATCATAGGGACATGAACGGTCTCTTCATAGCAGAAATTGGCATGGTGTCTTTTAAAACCATGCTCCCCAAATGCTTCTCCATGGTCCGCCGTGATGATTATCAGGCTTTCATCGAGAAGACCCGCAGCCTCCATCTCGTCAAATATGAGCCCCAGTCTATCATCCAGGGATCTGATCTCACCATCATACCTATCGATCATATCAACTTCCCCCTGCCGTTGCCCAAATCGTAGATAATGCCCGGAAGGCGTGTAAGGCGCGTGCGGATCCAACAGATGTACATAAAAAAAGAACTTATCCGCGGGGGAAGGCAGGCCTTGTTCAATCACGCGGGAAAGAGGAATGACAAAGACATCATCCACCCAACATTCCCCTCCTATAAAGTCAAGCATCCTCCCCGGTCGGATTATTACTTCCGATTCATAATTATCATCACAGACATACGGCGTATATATACCTGCCAATAAAGTCCAATCATTATCTCCACTGAGATGGCCAATCTGAGAATATTGATATATTTTATTTTTCCCCTCTCTCATCCCCATAGTAACATCTTTACTTAAACCCCGGGTCTTGATAAAGGCGCCTATAATATAGTCACAGCCATGTTTCAACTTTATACTCTGATTCAAATGCCAGAAGTTATTGGAAGGAAAGACTTTCTTGTTTATATGCGCAGATTTTGTCCCCGTTCGAGACTGGGATGACGAGATGCAGTTACGGGGGGATTTCCAACCGGTATTCCCTTCTTCGAATCCGGGATTCTTCACCAGATTATATTTTTCGGATCTCTTCAGCGCTTGAATTAAGGAATTTTTTTTCGGCTCATCCAAATCATCCAGATCGAGAAGTCCGGCGGAATAGTGATTTAGGAGGATGGATCGAAGCCCCTCAATAATCTCGTCATCTTTCAGTTCTTCGTATATATCAAATCCCCTGTTAAAATTAAAAAGCGGGGAGATATGAACATTATCGACCAGGCCGATCGTAAAATAGCCATTATACTTAAAAATTTCCGCCATGGTGGCAAAATTTTTCGGGAAGGAATCATCCGTTTCTATAACTCCATGGATACTGGGATAGGTCGATGTAAAATAGGTGGGGATCGAACTCTTGGTCCAGCCGGATTGCACAATCGCACGATCGAAGACCAAACCCTTGCCGGCTATTTTGTCGATATTGGGAGAGGTGTTGCGATGATATCCGTAGATTCCAAGATGATCGGCCCGGAGAGCGTCAAGGATTATGAAGATAACATTTTTTATATTCGCCGACGGCCTTTTATTAGCTACGGAGGAATAAACCGGGATAGCTATTATACTCGACAATATGATTGTGCATCCGAGACGGATAGTAATTTTCCGTAACCTATTCATATACCATAAAAGTCCCCCGAGCGATCATCCCCCAGTCATAAAGGAACCCCGAGCAAAATAATCAAGGCTCCAGCGGGATCTGATCCAATTTGCTGATATGATCGTCTATCCTCTCGGATTAATATAGCATGACAAAATCAAAATGACAAATGCAGAAGAACACCAATGTAAACATTCGGTAAACCCGGTGCTTTATAGTTCCTCTCGATTTGATCGGGTGGGTCCCGGATGCTATAACCGCAATCGATGATTGCGGCCTCTGTCATCCGCGGTCACCGACTGCGGCTACAGCTTCCCGATTTTACCAAACCAATCTACCGCCCATCCTCCACTCGCTCCTCCCTATAAAACAACGATTTTAATTTATGCTTTATTACCCATCTGACTGGACCGGCCGGGTGTTTCTTAATCGCCGGTGAGGCGGTCCCGATCATCCAGCAGTTCTTCGGACGGTTCTTTGCCTTAGCCCTCACCAGGTTCACCCGCTCGCTATTCCGGATCTCCTTTAATGATTCCTTAAAGCACTCAATGACCGCCTCTCTTTTGCCGTCTGATATATTTTCATGAGTTCACGGTAATGTCTGTCGGGATTAAGTTCCTCTTCAATGAACCGCCGGGCATTTTTTCCCAGTTTGATGATCAACCCCGGTTTATCCAGCAACAAGCGGATTTTTGAACGCAGTTCGTCGGCGTTGCCCGAGCTGAAGGTAAATCCCGTTTCACCGTCTTTAACCATCTCGGGTATGCCGCCAATTCTCGCGCCAATGACCGGTTTGCCGAGGGCAAACGCCTCCATGACGGAATTCGGGTAATTTTCATACCACTCCGACGGGACAATCACCATGGAACTCCTCTTTACTTCATCCTTCAGGGCATCGCCCGCGAGATAACCCAGAAACCGGACATTGGTCATTCCTTCCTCTCGAGCCCTGGCCCGCAAAGCGCTTTCTGCCGGTCCCGCCCCGATTACTTTCAGATTAACGTTCAGTCCTTTTATCGCCTGGAACAACGTGTAAATACCCTTTTCCGACGAGAGCCGTCCAAAGTAACAGATCGTCCTGTTATCCGAGACGTATTCCGGCCGGCACTCCCGGGGATCAAGTGAATATGTCAGATTCACCAGAAAGCCCCTGAACCCCATACCTTTCAACTTGTTCAGCATGAAGCGGCTGGGGGTTATAAAGACATCGACGGAACCATATATGGATAGTATTCTGTGGTGCAGGTACATCTCAATAGCATTCAACATGCTCTTGGCGTAAGACTCTTTGGTACAGCGGTTGAATAAGCAACGATAATATCTTCCTCCCTTGCACTCCTCGCAGACCTGTCCTCGCCTGACCATTGAATAAGCCGGACATACCATCTTATAGTCGTGGAGTGTCATCACGATCGGTATCCCGTGTTTCTTCAGGGAATGAATTATGGAGGGGGAGATCTGATGATAGATACTATGTAGATGAGCGAGGTCGGGCTTTTCCCTCTTCAGCAGGGAGTCGATTTTTTTTCGCGCCTCGAATGAATAGAGCAGTTTTAAGCTCTGTGATAGTTTCTCTTTTATTCCTCCCGGGCTTTCATAATCAATCCGGGAGATAAATTCCGCTTCCTCGATGCAATCCAGGTTTTTTTCATGGTGCATTGAAAAATATATGATCTGGTGCCCTTTTCGTTTCAACAACTCCGCATCCTTGAAAAAAAACCTTTCGCTGCCCCCTTTGATATAAAAATATTTATTGGCCAATAACACCTTCATTTACATCTCTTCTCTAACCCTATTTTTATTGTCTTGTGAATAATCCGGGCTCAAATTATCCAAACTATCCCTTAACCTGGCGGTAATCAGGGGGCGGGTGGAATCAACTATATTTTTTATCCGCGAGCGAATTTCATCCGGCCGGTTAAGGATTCGCTTGATCAGCACCAGAACATCTTTACACGAAAGGGTCCCAATATCCACCAGAAAATCCTCCAGGCCCAGCGCCCTCAGCATCCCCGAGCTCTTATGTTGATAGCCGATGGAGATGATGGGGGTAGAGGCTACCAGGGCAAAGAGGGCGGAGTGAAAACGGGTGGCCACCACCAGATCCGATCGGGAGAAAAGGGCAATTATATCATAAGGTGAGGTTAACCGCTCCGGGGGAAAGAGCAATATGTTTTTTCCCCCTTCCAGTTGCCTGCTTCTCCTCCAGAATTCTTTTGAAATCAAGGTGTCATCTTCCAGTTTCCCGGGACCCTTTACCTGGGGCACAATAACGACGGTGCCTCCGAATTGACCGAGAAAGGCCTCTGAAATCTCTAAAAGCGAATTAAGATATTCCTCGCGTTTGTTGGCGGACTGCGTTCGGCCTTCCACCTCGGGGAAGTTCCAGTCTCTTAAGGTGAGAGCAAGGATCGGCCGGGGACAGAGAGAGACCCACCGGCTTATCTCCGGGCGGCCCTTATTCTCCAACAGGAGAGCTAAATCCGGGCAGAGGTCGAGCTTTTTCCGGGTCGGGGCATCCAGGAGTTCGATCAGCAAACGCCGGGAAATCTCCTCACGGACTAAAATCCTTATCACATTTTTATTCTGGAGAATCCTCTTCAGCAGTCCGGGAGCGATCGAATTGGAGAAGGGGCCGAAGGACTGGGGAAACAATATCACCGGTTTATTCAAAAAAATGGCAAGCTTGATGTGAAGAACGTACTGAATAAATGTGGGGCCGGGAATGGTCTTCCGATAGGAGTAAAAATAACCGCCGCCATTGCTGATTATCAGATCACTGTCCTTAATCTCCCGGAGCAACCGGTACTTTTCCGGAAGATTTACCAGATTTTTCAGGCAACCCATACATTTTGCCCGGATCCCGGTAAATACGCCGGGGGCGGGGATAAAAGGAGGATAAATTTTTATTCCCAGCGGTCCATAGAATGCCCGATCTATCCTCGGGGTTCGGGAAGTAAGAGAAATTTTGAGATCTGGAAATATTTTCTCCAGAATTTGAATCTGGGCCAGAACAATTCCGGTATCCCCCAGATTAAGAGTAGAGTGAGTATTGAGTAATAATATTTTCACATTTTTGCCCTGACATTTATTTAGATTACAGCAGTTTACCGCTTCGGAATTTCAATAATGTCGCCACAAAGGCACTAAGACACTAAGAAATGTTCAAAAAACAAGAAAAACAATAGTTGTTACGTCTTTACTTCTTTTCTTTGTGCCTTGGTGTCTTAGTGGCAAAAAGTTGCGAAGCTAAGTTCTAAGCCATCCGGTTTAAAAAGGAGATTCCAACTGAGAAACAACCGCTCTCACCTTTCCCGAAGAATCTCCGGGAATATTTTCAACCAATTCAACCTCTATTCCCATCTTTTCACCACTATTTTCTTCCACTCTCTTTCTCAGATGATCAATCGTTTCGGATGAGAAATTTTTGGCGGGAACAATTAATATCTTTAAGCAGTCAACTTCACTTTGAAATACTTTCCATTGATTAATTCCCTTTATTTTTTTCATGGTACCAAAGAAAAACATCGGGGAAAGCAGTCTTCCGGAAGGCAGGACAATAAAAGCATCGCCGCGACCCTCTATAACTTTCATGAGAGGCAAACCCCATCCACAGGACCGTTTTTCTCCGCCGGGAATACCAATATCTCCCAGTTCATATCTGATTATGGGCATAGCGTAGGAGTGAAGGTTGGTGACCACCACCCTCCCCGGCGATCCCGGCGGCACCGGCCGGCCATCGCGCAGAAACTCCACGATGACCGTGTCGGCGTTGATATGGTAACCCTGGCAGCGCGGGCATTCCCAGGCGATGCAACCGGCTTCCGCTGCTCCATACAGATCAATGATCGTCCGGGAAAAGGCAGACTGGATCAATTCCCGGCACTCCTCATCCGCCAGGTCCGAGACCCCGAATACGAAGCGGGGACGGATATCATCAAGCCCGGCGTCAAGCACATGCCGGGCCAGCAACTTCAGGCTCCCCGAATAGCCGTAGAGAATCTCCGGCCGGTATCTCCGCCAGGCTTTCACCCATTCCCCGGGAGAAGAAAAGATGGAAATCCCCTCTCTTCGCCAGATACCAAGATGCTGGTACCACTTCTTTCCGGACGGCAGGTTGTGAGGTCCGCTGATCTCGAGCTTACGGTACCAGGGTCGAACACCGTGGGCAAAAAGGGGACGAAGCCAGCTTACATTAAGGCGGGAATCATCTTCGCGCCGATAGCGGAGCGTCAGCGGCAGGCCGGTAGATCCACTGGTCCTCACTTCCACGCACTTTGAACGGTCCAGCCCAAAGGCCATAACCTCCTCCGCTGGAGCAGCCTGGATCTGCTCCTTGGATATAGTGGGCAGCCGGGATAAGTCCCCAACCCGCCGGATATCCTCCGGTTTCAATCCCCGGGAATCAAATAATCTACGGTAAAATGGAACCTGTCGATAGGCGTGGTGAATTAAACTCCTTAACTTTCGGTTCTGTAATTCCCTGAGATCTGAAGCAGGCTGCCATTGTACCCTCAGCATTCTTGCTAAATTACCAAGCTGATAGATCATCTTAAGTAAAAATCAGAAATTTCAAATATTTTAAAAGATCCTTCTCCAATTCGATCCGGTTGAACGTATTGGGAGGACATTTTTTACATTCCACTTCCAGCAACTCTTTCTCCCGGTATTTTAAATTGCTCTTGCCATAATAAATTGAATAGGCTGATCGCTCTCGACAGTTGCCGATCGCTTTACTTTTCTTGCAGTAATATAACAGACCCTCGGATCCCAGAATGAGCCCACCCATGGCATAGTGACATGATAGAGTTCGCTTACTATTAAACTCGATGATGTCGGCTAACTCCTTATATCTCAAAGCGTGGTGATTAAATAATGATTTGTCCCTCCCTAACTTGCGGAAGAACCGGATTAAAAAGTCTCTGCCCTCACCCCGGATTTCAATATTATCTTTCATATCCAGATTATCGAACCGATCCCTTACTTCCCCCAGTGTAAAATTGATTGGAATCTCTTCATAATCACTCCATTTCAGCATCTTATATAAATCGAAGACGTTAAAATTAGTTATCACGCAGTTTATACCTAAATAAAACATATTCTGATCGCGTATCTCTCTAAGCGCCCGGAGAGTTTTGATTACCCTGGAATATGCGTTTCTTATCCCCGCAATTTCATCGTATCCCTCTCCAATCTTATGTAACGATATACTTATTGAAAAACGGATATCATTCTCCCGGCACAACCGTGATATTCGCTCCACATTAGAGATAGCTCGATCAGTAGACAACCCGTTTGAATTAATGGTAATGGTTCTGAGATGCTTAAATTTTTTGATAAATAACGCTGCCAGCTCAAAGAGATCATTCCGCAGAAGAGGCTCCCCTCCGTTGATATTTATATATTCCAGCCGGGAGAAGAGAGGGTCGGATAAGACTCCGCTTAAATCCCTCAGAGTCATCTCATAATCCGGGTGGTTTTGCTTCCATATTCCACATATACGGCAGCGCATATTACATCGATACGTTACATAAATGCACATTGCCCGGGGGAGAGACGGTCTTTTCGACAAAAACACAAAATTATTCTTGATAAAATTCCAGGCTATCGTGGGGGGAGCCGAAACCGTTTTTACATCCGTAATCCTCTTCAGATTTCGATAGATCGCCATTGTCATAAGTCGCTGAATTTCCCAACGATTTCAGATCCGCTGGACATATTAAGTAGTTATTCCCTGATAATCCGGGGGTTCGGAACTCCGGATATTTTGCACAAATTCGACCAGCCCAAAGGACGCAAACATAAACAATATCGGGAAAAGGGGCAGAGAGTAACGAGAATGGGCGTGAAGAAGAATATGGATGACATAATAATACAAGATCATCCAGAGAAATGGTTGGTAGAAGACGCTCTTGGTTTTCGCCCGGTAAAACCCGTAGAGAGCGAATACAATAACGAACAGATTGAAGGCAAAAAAAGCCATGGTTTTGAAGGCCATCATCTTTGTGGAATAATTGGGATAGGCCCAAAATATATACATAGATCGGAAGAGCACACGTCTGAACTCCAGTCACACTGATATAT
>CAKZYZ010000225.1 GCA_937885075.1 uncultured bacterium
CAAATTTTTGTTATGTGCTATTTTTTTTTTTTTTTTAATGATACGGCGACCACCGAGATCTACACTCTTTCCCTACACGACGCTCTTCCGATCTAGAGATAAAAGTGCATGACCTGGAGGAACCGGCTCTGATCTGTCAGGTTCTCTTCGCCCCCGCGGGTTCGATGTATCTCCTGGGGGCAACAACCCTGGAAGCATTCAGTGTCGATGTAGATGTAATAGGAAAAACTTTAAAACCCGCCGCCGCGATTATCGCGCCGGTAAAAATGAGAGTATCGGGGTAAGGGAGTGTGGGAGTATCGGGGTATCGGAGTAACACAGAAACGAAAATAACTATTATTTTTACGGAGTAAAAATGGGAGTAATACATACTCAATTAACTCTGGCCAATCCGGCCAAATCAGAGCTATCGGCCTTTGAAACTGAAGCACTGGTCAATACCGGGGGGCTTCATCTATGCCTACCGGAACATATCGCCATCCAGTTGGAATTGATGGAACTTGAGAAACGGGAAGTCACACTGGAGGATGGAAGGAAGAAACTCTGCTCGTATTCGGGCCCGGTAAGGGTCGAATGCCTGGGGAGAAACTGCTTCACCGGCGCGCTGGTGCTTGGAGATTCTGTCTTACTGGGTGTTATTCCGATGGAAGATATGGACATTGTAATAAATCCGGCAAACCGAAAAGTAGCAGTAAACCCGAATAGCCCGAATATACCATCATCATTAGCCAAATTTTCCTTCGGAAAATTTAGCTAAACATGAAAGAAACTGATAGAATTGAGATTCTGCTGGAGCAGATAGCAAAAAATATCCGGACGATCGTGGAATGTCAGATCAGCCTGCTCCAAAAACTCGACCGGCACTATGAAGAATCCCGGAGTGAACGGGAAAGAATAAAACAGCAAATGGCCATTTACGTTTAATAATTCTGTTAATCTTGTAAATCCTGTCAAAATGGAAGTTGCCGGGGAAAGAAAGTTGACGGTTGGCAGTTGACGGTTGACAGATAAGGGACCGAGGCGAGGGATAAAGAAAGTTGACGGTTGACAGTTGACGGTTGACAGATAAGGGACCGAGGCGAGAGTGACATTAGCGTAGATTCGCGAGCCCCGCAAAATTATCCAAGAACATCGCGGGGTAAAATTAACGGTTTAAAAGAGGGGCCGAGGTAGAGGGATCAATTAGTGGAATTAGTGGACTGCAATGCCGCCAAGCCAAGGCGAAACAATCAGAGTAATCTGTGTAATCCGTGGACAAAAAAGGGGCCGAGGTAGAGGGGGTTTTGCGAATTTTGCGTATTTCTTGACCCGCCATAGCTCGAAGAGCGACGGCTGGTTTGTGGCTAAATAATAAAATGAGATATATATGGACAATTCCGGTGATGCTTTTAATCGCGTCACCCGCACTGGGAGCATATCCCAAGATGGAGAGTGCGAGTTACGTTATTTCCAGTACCGAGTTCAGTTGTATGGGGAAATACAAGGTCTCAGCCCACTTCGATACCTGGGATAGCCTGGGCCAGCCCTCCCCGATCGGCGCGTGGCCCAAGAGCGGTTCGGTGGGTAGTAGAGATAGCGGATCGGGCTGGATCTACACCTTCAGTCTCCCGGTCTGGTGGGATAAGGACCACGACCGGGATGGGATGCCGCTGGCCTACGAAGAGCAGTTTGCCGAATGGAACGGCCACACCATGTGGGACTACAACCCATTCGACGCCAGCGAAGACTGGGACGGGGACGGCTTCACCAATATCCAGGAGTACCTATGCCGGAGCGATCCGACCGATGGTTCCTCCTTCTTCCAGTTCACTGATATCCGGCTGGTCACCTCGGAGGGCCGCCCCATGCTGGCCTGGTGGTCCACAACCACCTCAATAACCGGCTTTGAAGGCGACTACCCAGATTACCCCCGCTCGCTTGGTTTTGACATCCTCTACGCCAACTGGCCGGTCCAGTCCCAGGCCAACCAACAGATGCCCAATGATGACTGGTTCAACCAGACCGGAACCTGGCAGCTCGTTGACGGCGGAACCGGACTCCCCCGTGACGGGGAATTCAATACCTATACCGATGAGGACAACATCGTCGGGGGATCAATGAAAAATGGGGACATACGTTTCTACCGGCTGGCAATCGGAAATACCTGGGATGAGGGTACCCCCGATTGGGGAGCGTGGGACTACTACTCCGCGGTGGGCAGCCGTATCCTCTGCAGCACGATTGCCCGGGAAACCCTGATGATCCAGAAGCATGTGATCCCCTCCGGGGAGGAGCGCTCCCAGCTCGGACTTCCCGGAATTAATACCGGAGGGGACGGGAAGTTGGACTTTATCCTGGGAAAAACCCTCTTCCCCACCGGCTCGGTGGCGGCGGACTCGACTAATTTCGACCTCTGGGTCTCCAACTCGGGCGATATAACCGTCGATTACCTCTTAACCAGTTCTAACTGGCGAGCACAACCCGGCGGAGGAGAATCCACCCGAAAAGTTGTCCCCAACAATGCCTTCCGTCTGATCTTTAACGAGCAATCCGGACTTGCCAACGAAACCGTCTTCTATGCCGGAGCCCAGCTCAAAATGGACAGTTATTATCACGAAATCTATCACCGGGACTGGAACGGACAGACGATACGGCCGGGTGATGCCGGCTGGGACTCCTACACCAGCAACCGGGTAACATATCTCTCCTTTAACTTCCCGGTCGATACTCCTTTTATGTCTCTCAGCCCGCCCTTCCCCAATCTGGCCGGGTCCGCCAATCCCACAGATTTGGTGATGTTTGAAAGCGACTGGGTCGTCTTCTATGACCGGGATCTGTCGGCTGGTGGGGGAAGTTCATCGGAGCCGAATGTGATTATCTATCAGGACCACCATGATTCCAGCCAGTGGAAATATTTTATCCCATTCTCTCTGATGGGAAATCTGGTCGGGAATGAACTAGTATTTTCCCCCGGCTCACCGGTCGCAATCATGCAGTACTGGAACCCCGATGATCCTGTAACCTGGAACTCTTTTACCATGGGTGGTATAGTGCCTTACCAAAACCACGGAAATAATGAAATTAAGACCTATTTAAGATATTAGATACAAAACGTTAAAGATCGTTACAACAACATGAAAAAAGTCATCCTGACAACCATAATCCTTCTCCTGATCATCTACACTGTGGCAGATCGGGCCCAGGCATATACCGTGACCCTGATCTACCGGGCTACCTCCGGCCTGATGGATGAGAATATGGCGCTGCTGGAGGATGGCTGTATTATCCAGCTCATTTTCACCAATGACACTACTCGGGATCCACCCTGGCCATATAATGGTAGCCCAACCGGAGATGATGTTCTCTGGGAATACACCTCTATCGGAGCCGGAGGCGTGACCCCCGGGAGCGGAACATTTCTTGATTCGTATGATTTTGATAGCTCTAATCTGGGAAAGTATGTCTATATCCGTTTCTTCAACGCTTCCTCCTGGCCACAGGTCACATATTACGGGATGAGCCCGCTCCACACCCTGACCGACTTCTTTCAGCTCGATATCTGGGATGTAACCGCCGGTGGTCTCTATCTCTGGACCGAATACCCCTTCATGATCATCCCCGAGCCCGAGACCTGGCTCACCATGCTTCCAGCACTGATATTCGCGGTTTTTATATTCCGCAGAAAACGGAAGGAGAAAAAGGCTAAAACTAGTTGATGCTGTTTCATCCGACGGATCGGTCGGATCCGATCGATCCGTCGGATTAAAAATAAAAAATAAACAAAATGAAAGCAACACTCAACATTAAATTCACGGCAGTTACATTTCTCCTCCTGATCACTATGCTCTCCCCCCTCCCCGCTGCCGCCCAGATTTACGACCCCTTCTACGTCTGGAATGAGGATGGAACCCCTATCCGCAATGAACTGGGAGAACTGCTGTCTGGCCACAACCCCGGAGACCCAGCCTGGTCCGGAGAAACCGGAGACCTCATCCAGGTCCTCTTCGTGGGTGATGACAGCGTTATATCTCCCCCGGATACAGACGGTAACCCCACCGGAGATGATGAGTTGATCACAACCACGGCAATCGGCTGGGGGACTCCCTGGGAGTGGGACGTCTCCGGGCGCTTCTGCCTGAATCTTGGACGCGAGCCCGATAGAGGGGACGGAAAAAATAATAGCCTCTATGTCCGGGCCTTCAATGGCCCCACCCTCCCGAAATCCTCTTTCTACGGGGACTCGACCATATTCGTCGCCAAGAGTGACCGATCCTTCCCGGTCAACCGGCATGGCCTCCTCGCCGTCGATCAACCCCTGGACATCGGAGATGACGACGGCGACGGACTCAATAACTCCTGGGAGAAGTCTCTGATAACCGACCCGAAAAACCCCGATTCCGATGGTGACCGCCTTCTCGACGGAGAGGAAAAAGAAGGTCATACCCTTCCCGCTAACCGTGCGGCACTCGGGTGGCCTGATATCGGCTCTATTACATTCAAAGTTGCCGGAACATATGATCCGGTTACGGAGCCCAATCTCATTGATACCGACGGTGATACTTACAGCGACTACGATGAAGTTGTCAATCTGAAGAGCGATCCCCGGGATCCCAATAGCCCGGGAACTCCGGTTGGTACTCCACCTACTCCAACACCCACGCCAACGACAACAACTACACCTAATCCTACCGCGACACCGAAGATAGAGACCAGCCCCACACCATCGCCCACTTCTTCCGCCACTCCGACTCCATCGCCGATGCCAACAGGATACTACCAGGTTATGGACGGAAATGACTTTAACGGTGACGGCACATCCGAGATCGCCATCTACCGGGACGGCCTCTGGGCGATCCGCGACCTAAGCAGGGTTTACTTCGGCAACGGGAATGACCTCCCAATCCCCGGTGATTACGATGGTGACGGAACTTCGGATATCGGCATCTTCCGGTCCAGTTCCGGCCTCTGGGCCATCCGCTCGGTTACCAGGGCTTATTACGGCACCACCGGGGATCTGGCCATACCGGCTGACTATAACGGAACCGGCATCTCCGATATAGCCATCTATCGTCCCTCCACCGGCCTCTGGGCGATCCGCGGGATCAATCGAACCTACTTCGGAAGATCCGGTGACGCACCAATCCCGGCTGACTTTGATGGGGATGGCACGGATGATTCCGGGATCTATCGCCAGGAGATCGGCCTCTGGGCTATCCGGGGGATCAGCCGGATCTACTTCGGACGAGATGGAGATCACGCTATGCCGGTTGACTACAACGGAGATGACACCGCAGATATCGGCATCTTCCGCCAGGACGACGGACTCTGGGCATTCCGCGGGCTGACCCGGGCTTACTTCGGCAGAGCTTATGACATCCCGGTCTCCGCCGACTACACCGGCACCGGTATGGACGAGATCGGCATTTTCCGCCCCTCCAGCGGCCTCTGGGCCATACGGGGAGTTACCCGGGCTTATTACGGAACAATGGGTGATATCCCGATTAGCGAGTAATCAGTAATCGGTGATCAGTAATCAGTTGGCCTGGCTCTCGTATGTTGTTTCTCCCCGGAGAAACCGGATGCCCTGTAGCCGAGGTCGCCGACCTCGGAAATTATTGAGTTCGGCTTTATCCGACGGATCAGTCGGATCGGACCGATCCGTCAGATGCATCGGATCGGTCGGATCCGACCAATCCGTCCGATCAAAAAAAGAAAAATGAAAACCCCGATCCTCTTTATTCTCCTGATCATTGCCTTCTCTCCTCTCCCCCTCTCCGCCCAACCCTCCTGGACCGACTTCACCTACACCGACTGGTCCCCCGACAGCGCCGCCGCTCTTTCCGGATCACGAGCCTACGACTCCGCCACCGTCTGGGATGGAGACCGCTTTGTTACCTTCTTTCAGGGCACCGGGACAAAGTATTTTACCGCTTCCTCCGACGATGGACAGAATTGGGCCTATCTTAATAGTGGAAGACCCATCTCCGTCACCAACCTCTTCTCCTACGGGATGGGGAATCATACCGTAGCTTGCAATCCCGATAGTTTTCCCAGCGGAGAAGTGAGATGGGTTGCCCAGAGCGAAAATGTACATTTCAAGATGTGGTATGCCGATACCTCAACCGGTGATCACTTCCAGTATGCCGAATCAACCGGAGGACTCAACTGGCAAGCCTTCACTGAAGGCTACTATTGTCCCCCTTTCTACAAAACCGATCCCAATCCATATTACTATATGACCAAGCCATCGATTCTCTACCGTCCTGACGGTTCAGCCAACCTATTATCTGATGACCCGATGAATAATCGTTACCTGATGTATATAAACAGTATTGCCTATAATGACCCCTACTACTATGAACTATACATCTCCAACACCGGCCTCGACTGGCTCCTTTATGCCTCTGACTCATACTGCCAATCACGCGATTCTCAATGGACTTCCGGAACGGTAACCTTTTCAGGCAGTTCCGATGAACCTGACTATGTTGACGCTTTCGAAGAGGTTTTCACCAATGGATCGCGGGATGGCTGGATGCTCTGGACTCATAATGGTGATACCGGACCAATCTCGTCCTGGTACTCGGTCAACGGCTACGACTGGAGCTTACGGGAAGAATCAATCAGCGGAATCGGAGAAATGAATGCCCAAACCGGCTACTGGAATGGAGATGCCAATATCAACCTTGATTCCGTTCGTCTCGGGACCAGTTATTTCTTTCTTCGAAGTGGGCTTACCAATAATCCCTCAATAAAATACCAACTCGGTGCGGGGATTATAAAAGGTAATTTATCTGCGAAAATAATAGATCTGCCCCTGCAACCATGGGGGAAAGTCTGGGGAAATACAATGGTTACTTATCGTCTTTACTCCTGGAATAATCAGACTTGTGAACTGATAAAACCTTTATATAAACTTTTGGGTTCTCTTTATAATGATGCTGACCATGGGACGGGAGGAGATGGCATAAATAACCTGCTGACCAGTATTGGAGGAACAGATTATACATTTGCCTGGGATAGTACAAAAGTGGTACAGGCAGCACAAAACTCTACCAATTTTAAAATACAACCCTGGGAACAGATATCTCCTAATATAGAGGGAGAATGGGATATTTATGGACCATTCGCTGTCGGAGCTTCGCCTACAGCGTCACCCACTCTAACTCCAGAAGGATACAAAACCCCTACACCAACTCCCAGTTTAGCTCCCACTCCCGAACCAACTTCCACACCAAGCCCTACACCGGAAGATTATAAATCGCCCAGCCCAACCCCAACACCAACAGCCAGTTTGACACCAACATCAACCCCCACTCCCACATCAACTGTAACCCCGACACCATCAGTCACACCCACATCTACGGTTACCCCTACCCCAAACTACTGCGCGGCACCTCTGCGGATTGCTGATCTGGAAGGACTCTGGCTGGCGCAGACCCGGGCGGTGGCATCCGATGGATGGTATTATCAGGTGGTAAAGGCTGAGCCGCTCTCGGATGTATACGGAGATATATATGACAATGCCAATAGCTTCAGTGATCAGTCATCGTATCCCATTTACCCGGCTGCGCTACGGATAACGCGGGATACTGAAGACTTCAACATCCAGACAGGGGATTATCTCGAACTAACATATGATGGCACACATACAATATATGTTTATCCCCCGCCTCTTTCCGGAGACATCGATGTCTATTACTACATCGGGCTGGATGGGAGCACATACAACGACCTGGAACTATGTAATCCGGCCAAAATAGCCCCAACCCCCACGGCCACACCGGAAGGATATAAAACGCCGACACCATCGCCAAGCTCAACTTCAACACCCACACCAAGCCCTACAACATCACCAACACCATCGCCAACATCAACGCCATCACCCACTTCATCACCCACACCAAGCCCTACAAAAACGCCGACCCTGACCCCGACCCCGGTCAAAACACCACCCCCCTCCCCTTCACCAGTTTCCAACGCCCCCCCCTGGATCTATGACTACGACGGCGACGGAACCTCGGATATCGGGATCTTTCGTTCTTCCTCCGGTCTCTGGGCCATCCGGGGGATAACCCGGGTCTACTTCGGCAGTTCCACTGACGAAACCGTCCCAGGAGATTATGATGGGGACGGAACCACCGATATCGGAATCTTCCGACCCTCTTCCGGTCTCTGGGCTCTCCGCGGAGTCAGCCGAATCTATTTCGGTGGTTCTTCCGATGACATTGTCCAGGGCGATTATGACGGCAGCGGCACTTGGTCGGCCGGGATCTACCGTTCCGCATCCGGACTCTGGGCCATCCGGGGAATCACCAGAATCTATTTCGGCGGCTCTTTAGATGAGCCGGTCTCCGGTTATTACGCGGGGGGGCTCTCCCGAAAGATCGGCATCTTCCGCCCCGCTTCCGGACTCTGGGCGATCCGGGGTGTCACCAGAATCTACTTCGGCGGTTCTTCAGATGAGACCGTCCCCGGCGACTATGATGGCAACGGCACCTGGTCCGCCGGAATCTTCCGCCCCGCCTCAGGCCTCTGGGCTATCCGGAATACAACTCGGGCCTACTTTGGCGGATCTTCCGACACCCCCATCCCCGGTGACTACGCCGGCTCCGGAGAAGACAGCATCGGAATATTTCGGGATTCCTCCGGACTCTGGGCTATCAATGGCGTTACCCGGGCTTATTACGGTTCCAGCGGGGATATACCGGTAACAAGATAGTGGGTCCCGTCACTGATTACCGATCACTGCTTACTGATTACTGTCTTTTATCTGGGCCATCCGGAGCACCACCCGGGTCTATTTCGGAGGAAGCAGTGACCAACCGGTATCAAGATGAGAAACCACTCCTCACTTGAAAGTTGGCTAAAAAGGAAGTTGCCGGGAAACCGGATAAGATCGCCAATCCCCAAACTATCCACCCCCAAATAGTGTACACTTCTTGCTCGTACGAGCAAGAAGTGTACACTATTTCGAATTTTGCCGAGGTCGTATTATTGATCACGTTTACTTATCGGTTGTCTTGCGTCTTTTATTAAGGATAGCGATATCAACATCTTATTAGATGTAAGGTTTCAGTAAACCCCGTTGCTCCGTGCTCGTAGAGGCGACCTTCAGATCGCCATCGTGTGGCAGCCTAAAGGCAGCCGCTACGAGAGGACGGGGGTTCACTGAAAGTTTACGATCTAAGAACTAGCCTCTGCTGCTGAATTCTTTCTTCTTTTAGATATGCTCACCTTATTGCCGGGATATCTCCCGGGACCCCAAAATAAGCCCTGGTTAGAGACCGGATCGCCCAGAGGCCGGAGGAGCCGCGAAAGATACCGGGCGAATCATGGCCGGTGCCTTCAAAATCACCGCTGATAGGGGTATCGGCAGTGGTTCCGAAGTAAACCCGGGTGATCCCCCGGATAGACCAGAGACCGGGTGAGGGTTGGAAGATGGCCGCCTCGGTGGTGGAGTCTCCGTCATAATCTCCGGGAGCGGGGTCAGCCACCTGAGATCTGAAATAGATCCGGCTGAGGTGCTTGATCGCCCAGAGGCCGGAGACGGGGCGATAGACGGCAATATCACAGCTTCCAAGATCGGAAGAGCACACGTCTGAACTCCAGTCACACTGATATATCTCGTATGCCGTCTTCTGCTTGAAAAAAAAAAAAAAACAGAACACCTTAATAT
>CAKZYZ010000226.1 GCA_937885075.1 uncultured bacterium
CTCGTTGTCTGTTTTTTTTTTTAATGATACGGGGACCACCAAGATCTACACTCTTTCCCTGCAAGACGCTCTTCCGATCTCTCTTCATCAAAGAGCGTCCCGTTGGTGGTCATGTCGAAGGAGACCTTCTTCCCGGTCGCGGCCGTTTTCTTCTCAACATATAAGGCAATATCCCGGATCAGGTCAAAAGCCAGCATGGGCTCGCCGCCGAAGAAAAGAATTTTCAGTTCCGCTTTTTCCCGGCTCCGCTGGAAGAGAAAATCAACGGCCGCCCGCGCGGTCTCCCGATTCATCGGATTAGAGGGATTCTTGCCTTCCACAAAACAGTAATCGCAGCGGTGATTGCATTCCTCGGTCAGCATCAGCTCCATCTCGGTGATGGGAGGGAACCGCTCCTCCGTCATCTTCCGGCAGACGGCCTCGGCCAGCGCCCGTCCATCCTCCAGTGTAAATCCTCTTTCTTCGACCAGCAAACGGACGATAGAATCCCGATTTGATCCAACCTCCCGGATATGGGCCTGGATGATATCGGTTAGATTGTTCTGTTTAGTAGTCATTTTGTGTAGGCTAACTCCGGTTCACATCTCGCCAGGACTCCCGCCGGTATAATCTTCAACGGTCCTTCTTTTCAACGTTCTTATTCTTCAACGTCCTTGTTTTTCAACGTCTCTTTTCTTTGCCGTCCTTATTCTTCAACATTATTTAGTTTCAATGTAAGAACCTAGCACCTTCGGCGCAACCTCGTAGTGCAGGACTTCAGTCCTGCCCTACGAAGGCAGGACTGAAGTCCTGCACTACGAGCTTATTGAAATTCCTAAGCAGTTAGTTAACGCCCCGCGCTGACTAATCAATTCCCGGCATCTTTTCAGAACCAGGTCCAGGTCTTCGGGTTCGATCGGGTGGCCCTGATCCACCGTGTTAATTATAGTTTGAGCCAGGAACTTCGGATCTTCATCTAAAGGTCCCGGATGAAGAGAGAAGGCCGGAGAATCTTTTAAGATCGCGGCAATAGCGGTGAACGCCCGGTCCCGATCTTCAATAGAGAGATACCGGCTGTTCACAGAATGATCAAGGATCTTCTCCAGTGCGTCCGCGGCGGAAAGGGGATTGGCCGAGGTTTCTTCCGATCCGAATTTCTTCAGGAAGAAAATTCCACCCACCGGACTCGGAGATTTTCCGGTCCGTTGATAGATCAACTCCGGGATAATGATGAACCGCCTGACTGGTCTGCCCGTCTCCCGGTCCAACTCCTGATAATCATTAAAGAAAGGCTGCTCTGCCAATCCATCCGACAGTTCCGGGATCAATCGAATCCCATCACTCCGGAGGAGGAAAGAGCGGGGGAAAGGATGAATAAGTCCGGAAGCAAGATCAATCGGGGCGAACTCATCGGAGAAGAAGACGAACCCCTCCTCCCGAAGCTTGAGGATAGTTGTTGATTTTCCGGCGTTGCTATCCCCCAGAAAGAGATACGCCTTTCCATCCCGCTCCAGGACCGATCCATGGAGGAAGAGGAGGGGGGAGCGATAGAGGTGATTACACATCAGCTGCGCCCCCCAGAAAGAGAGAACCTGGTCGGGAACTGAACAGGTAAATGAATCAAATCCGGGATCGACTGTTACAAATTTGTCGCCCTCCTTCAGGAGGTAAAGTGTGATCGGATCTCTCCCCGCGATCTCACCGGACTTGAACCCATGATAAACCGCATTGAGAAGATCGATCAATTCAGGAGAGTTGGACCGGAGGAATAGTTCTTCCCCCGGAAAAGAATAGGCCTGGCCGGGAAGTCCCAACAGGTCATATCTTTCCTTTATCTCCGGATAGAGATCTTTTACTGAACTGATCATATAAATTGGCTCCCGCAGTCTACCCCGATAAAATCGGGGGTCGCAAATTTATGTTTTGAACAATGGACAAACTTTATAATTTACCTGCAACGCTGGATAATTGCCAGGAGGTAGCATCCATCAAGAACCAAATCTCAATTATCACTGGTCTTCGCTATGAATATATGCTATTCACGTTTGCTATCCAACAACTTTGGATTGAAAAATGTTAATTTTTACGGAGTAAAAATTATGTGCCTGGCAATTCCAATGAAGATTACTTCGGTTGAGGGAGATACCGCCCTGGTCTCCCTGGAAGGTCTCGAGAAGGAGATTGATGTCCGTTTCCTGGAAGATCCCCAACCGGGTGATTACGTAATAGTCCACGCCGGGTTCGCGATCGACAAGCTGGATGAGGAAGAAGCCCGAAAAACCCTCGACCTATTCCGGGATATTACCGCGGAATTAAATAAAAACTCGTAGTGCAGGTCTTCAGACCTGCCCGGCCTGAGCAGGTCTGAAGACCTGCACTACGAGAATGCCCCATTGAAGGAGAGGCAAACTTGTGAGATTCATCAACGAATTTCGCGATCCGGTACAGACAAAGGCTCTGGCCAGAGAGATAGAACAACTGCTCTCCGGCCGGAAGATAAGCCTGATGGAGGTCTGCGGGACCCATACCGTCTCCATCTTCCGGTCGGGCTTGAAAAGCCTTCTTCCCTCTTCCCTCCGCCTTATCTCCGGACCGGGCTGCCCGGTCTGCGTTACCCCCCAGAAGAAGATCGATACCATCATCGCCTATGCCCGCCGACCCGATACCATCATTACCACATTCGGGGATATGCTCAATGTCCCCGGAACTGAATCATCTCTCCGGGAAGAGAAATCCCGCGGTGCGGATGTCAGGATGGTCTACTCCCCACTGGAGAGCCTGGACCTGGCCCGTAAAAATCCTAAAAAAAAGGTAATCTTCCTGGCCATCGGCTTCGAGACCACCATCCCGACCGGCGCCGCCACGGTCATTGAGGCCCAAAAAGCCGGTCTCGATAATTTTTTCCTGATCCCGGCCGGAAAACTGATCCCCCCCGCGATGGAGTTCTTACTCTCCCAGGGAGATGCCAAGATCGACGGTTTCCTCTGCCCCGGCCATGTCAGTGTCATAATCGGCACCAAACCCTATCACAAGATCGCGAAGAAGTTCGGCGTCCCCTGTGTGGCCGCTGGTTTTGAACCCATGGATATCCTGGCCGCGATCCGGGAACTGGTGATATTGATCAAAGAGGGCCGGGCAGAGGTAAGAAACCTCTACCCCCGGGTAGTCCGGGAAGAAGGAAACCCCCGGGCCCGAAAGATTACGGATGAGGTCTTTCAGCCCGCGGACACAGAGTGGAGAGGCCTGGGAGTGATACCCAAAAGTGGTCTAAGGCTACGAACAGAGTTTGAAAAGTACGACATCATCCTGACCGACCCGGTCGAGACCCCCCCCTCCCGGGAGAACCCGGCCTGCATCTGCGGCGAGATCCTCCGCGGAATCAGTGACCCCCCGGACTGCCCCGCCTTCAAAAAAGCCTGTCTCCCCGCCCACCCCCTCGGCCCCTGCATGGTCTCCTCCGAAGGTACCTGCGCCGCCTGGTATCGTTATGGGAAAGCAGAATGAAACCGGGATAGAGAGTGATCCAGCAGACAACACTTAATTCCTCTCCGGATCGGAATCTATCTTCTGTCCAACTTTCCTTAGAAGGCCAGTTTTAACCCCAAAACTGGACCCCTAAGCGCTGTGAGAGGACATAATTATATGCTACCTATTCGTATCTATCGAGTTACGCAGGTCCGACCCCACCCTGAGATGTGGGTGGTTCAGGTATGAAAACCACGTATAGAGGATGTCAGGGGGTAAATCGGGATTATTGGCGATTTCTGGAGTGAACCGTGTTTACTTCGGTGGGTCGGGGGGTCTTCCGGTGACGAGGTAGGGCAATCTATTCACCGTTAGGTTGTTCGGGATGCTTTGACAATGAAGAGGGGTGATAGATCGGAAGAGCACACGTCTGAACTCCAGTCACACTGATT